>NZ_CP006992.1:300000-395000 GCF_001542815.1 Methylobacterium sp. AMS5 | reverse complement strand
GCTGGCTCGGATATCGGTCGGCAAAGCCGGAGAGCTTGATCAGGTCGAGCAGATTGCCGACGCGGCGTTTGATCTCGGCCTTGTCCGGTCGCTCGGAGCGCTTCCGGGCGTTGAGCCCATAGGCGATGTTCTGTGCCACCGTCATGTGCTTGAACAGGGCATAGTGCTGGAAGACGAAGCCGACGGCGCGCCGCTGCACCGGCACCTGCGTGGCATCGTCGCCGCCGAAGATGATCCGGCCGCGATCGGGGAAGTCGAGCCCGGCGATGATGCGCAACAACGTGGTCTTGCCCGAGCCCGAGGGGCCGAGCAGCGCCAGCAATTCGCCCGCCCGCACGTCGAGCGTGAAGTCGTGCAGCACCGCCGCCGTCTCGAAGGTCTTCGAGACGTCCTCGATCCGGATCGCCGTCGCCGTTCCCACCAGATCAGTGGCGGCGTGCCCCCGCCGCGATATCGTCGGCGTAGCGCCATTCGAGGACGGATTTGACGGCGAGGGTGACAAGAGCGAGCCCGGCAAGGAGAGAGGCGACGGCGAACGCGGCAACGAAGTTGTACTCATTGTAGAGGATCTCCACGTGCAGCGGCAGCGTATTGGTGAGTCCGCGGATATGGCCGGAGACGACCGAGACCGCGCCGAACTCGCCCATCGCGCGGGCGTTGCAGAGCAGGACGCTGTAGAGCAGGCCCCAGCGGATATTGGGTAACGTCACAGTCCGGAAGGCGTGCCATCCGGAGGCGCCGAGGGTGAGGGCCGCCTCTTCCTCCGCCGTGCCCTGCTCCTGCATGAGCGGGATGAGCTGGCGGGCGACGAAGGGGAAGGTGACGAAGATCGTCGCGAGCACGATGCCGGGCACCGCGAAGATGATCTGGATGTCGTGCTCGACGAGGAACGGGCCGAACAGGCCGCGCGAACCGAACACCAGCACGTAGATCAGCCCGGATACCACCGGCGAGACCGAAAACGGCAGATCGATCAGCGTGACGAGGAGGTTCTTGCCGCTGAACTCGAACTTGGCGACGGCCCAGGAGGCCGCAACCCCGAAGACGAGGTTGAACGGCACGGCGATCGCCGCGACGATCAAGGTCAGACGGATCGCGGACTGCGCGTCGGGCTCGGAGAAGGCGGCGAGGTAGGCGCCCCAGCCCTTGGCCAGAGCCTGCGCGAACACCGTGAGGAGCGGCAGGACGAGGAAGAGGCCGAGGAAGGTCAGCGCGACCGCGATCAGTATCCAACGCACGATCCGCCGCTCGGTGACGACGCTCGCGGGAAGCCGCAGCGCTTCGTGTGGCGGCGGCGTGCCGGGGCCTTGCGCCAGCGCTTCAGACATAGCCGAATCTCCGCCGGCTCCAGGCCTGGATCAGGTTGATCGCGAGCAGGGTCACGAAGGAGATCGCCAGCATGATCACGGCGATGGCGCTTGCGCCCGCGTAGTCGAATTCCGAGAGCTTGATGACGATGAGCAGCGGCGCGATCTCCGAGACATAGGGCAGGTTGCCCGCGATGAAGATGATCGAGCCGTACTCGCCGACGCCGCGGGCGAAGGCGAGGGCGAAGCCGGTCAGCACCGCCGGGATCAGCGGCGGCAGCACCACCCGCGTCAGCGTCGTGATCCGTGAGGCGCCGAGGATGGCGGAGGCTTCCTCCACCTCCTTGTCGATCTCGGCGATCAGCGGCTGCACCGTGCGCACGGCGAACGGCAGACCGATGAACACCATGGCGATGAAGATGCCGACCGGCGTGTAAGCCGCCTCGATACCGATTCGGGCGAGTTGCGCGCCGACGAGCCCGTTGGGTGCGTAGAGCGAGGCGAGGGCAATGCCGGCCACGGCCGTGGGCAGGGCGAAGGGCAGATCGACCACGGCGTCGGCGAGTTTGCGGCCGGGGAAGTCGTAGCGGGTCAGCACCCAGGCGACGATGCCGCCGAAGACCGAGGCCGTGAGCGCGGCGAGCAACGAAACGCCGAAGCTCACGCGCAGCGCGCTGGCCACGCGCGGATCGGTGGCGACGTCCCAGATGCCGGTCAGGCCGAGACCTGACGCCTTCACCACGAGGGTGGCCAGCGGCAGCAGCACGATCAGGCTCAGGCAGGTCAGCGTGTAGCCGAGCGTGAGCCCGAAGCCGGGAATCACGCTCCTCTGGCGGAAGCGACGCCGAGGTTTCACGGACTCGCCCATGCGGTCAGCGCCCGGCCCGGCTCAACTGGTCGAACAGGCCGCCATTGTCGAAGTTGGCCTTCTGGATCTCGTCCCAGGAGCCTTGCAGATCCTCGATCTTGAACAGCTTGATGTCGGGAAGTTGCGCGAGATCCTCGGGCTTGGCCGCCTCGCGCTTGATCGGGCGATAATGGTGCTTGGCGAAGATCGCCTGTGCCCGGTCGCCGTAGAGGAACTGGAGATAGGCTTCGGCCTGCTTGCGGGTGCCCTTCTTGTCGACGTTGGCCTCGACCAGGGCGACCGGCGGCTCGGCATAGATCGAGGTCGGCGGCACGACGATGTCGAACTTGTCCTTGCCGAACTCCTCCAGCACGAGGAAGGCCTCGTTCTCCCAGGTCGGCAGCACGTCGCCGAGGCCGCGTTGAGCGAAGGTCACGGTCGAGCCGCGGGCGCCGGTGTCGAGCACGGGCACGTTCTTGTAGAGCGAGCCGACGAAGGCATTGGCCTTCTCCTTGTCCCGGCCGTCCCGCTCGTAGGCGTAGCCCCAGGCCGCGAGGAAGTTCCAGCGCCCGCCCGCCGACGTCTTCGGGTTCGGGGTGATGACCTTCACGTCGGGCTTCGCCAGGTCGTCCCAGTCCTTCACGCCCTTCGGGTTGCCCTTGCGGACGAGGAACACGACGGTGGAGGTGTAGGGCAGGCCCTCGTTCGGGAGCTTGGTGCGCCAATCCGCCGGGATCTTCTTCGAAATCTTGGCGATGGCATCAATGTCGGAGGGGATGCCGAGGGTCACGACATCCGCGGGGATGCCGTCAATGACGGTACGAGCCTGCGCGCCCGAACCACCATGGGCGGCGCGCACGGTGATCGTCTCGCCGGACTTCGCCTTCCACTCCTCGGCGAAGGCCGCGTTGATCTCGCGGTAGAGTTCGCGCGTCGGATCGTAGGAGACGTTGAGGATCTCGCCCTGCGCCTGGGCGCTGCCGGCGGATGCAAGGCCGACGGCCATGGCGAGACCGAGAAGGACCGCGCGCCGATAGGGTACCGCGCCGGGCTTGATCGGATGTCCGTCGAACACGTCGTCTCGCCTCCACATCGCGGGCTTCGACCCGCCTATGGTGAGGAAGTGTTCGTTTTAAAGAACGATGTCAAGCGTAGTGCCACGTTCGGTGCTTGAGCCTCGGTCCGAGAAGAGTGTCGCGCACAGATCAACTGAGATGAATGTTCTCCTCGGCGATGGCGTTATAGAGGGAATTTCTATCGCAGAACGTTCTTTTGAAAGAACGTTTTCGAGGATGGATTCCGGCGTCAGGCGGAAGCCCACTCGAGCGCCAACCAGACGCCGCGGGCGATGATGAACCACCACGTCACCGTGACAGCCAGGGCACCGAGAAGGCCGAGGGCCGCGAAGCGCCGCTGGAACGGGCTTAGGATGAGTTCGAAAGTGCTCTTCATCGCGGGAGGTCTTCTCATCGCGTCGGTGGTTCGGTCTCGAAAGGGATGCCCGCCGTGCCGCGTCGGCCGTGACGGCGTGCCAATGCGGAACATTCGGTGCCCTGTCGGGTCGTCTCTCCCCAGCCGTGGCAAGTGACGAACCAGAGTTGCAACGACTCCACTGTCTCGACCGAGCGTGCCGCCGCGGGACCATCGCACCGGGCTTCGGATTTGCAGCGATGCGGAGGATCGTCCCGATTTCGGACACTCCGATCGTCCCACGAGAAAGCTTTTGGAAATGTCGTTGCCCAACCCCGCGAAGAACGCCTCGGACCGCGACGTGCAGCCGATCCTGTTCGGATTGCTTGCGGACGGATCCGGCGAGGCGCGCTTCGCCGGCGCCGGCACGCCGATCGAGTCCGTCGGCATATCGGAGGCAACCCGGTTCTCGCCTTCCCGCGATTGGTACGGACGCTGGGCGGTGCAGCCCCTACACGGCATCCTGAAGTCGGACGCGACGCGGACGGACCGAGTCGTATGCCCGGAGGATATCGTGATCCTGGGCCCGCATCGGCACGGCCGGCGCTTTTGAGGTACCACCGCCGCGCTCGAGCATCGTGCTGGAAATCAAATCCAGGACGATGCTTTAGGCTCTTGTTTTCGCATCAACTTGTCCCGAAAGCCGGAGGCCACCTTTCGGGGTGATGCTCTATGCGCCGCGCGTCGCATTCCTTAAGCTCGGACCATGGAGAATCACGAGCTACGCGAGTCGCGGGCGGCCCTCATTCTGATGGGCGTGGCCGTGCTTGCCGTATTGCTGTTCGGAGCCGTGACGCTGATCGTGCAGGCGGCGGGATGAGCGAGGCGGTCGATCCGCCGCTCCGGGCAGAATGGTGAGCATGCACGACAAGTCGCGGAAATCGGCCGCCCTTGGGCATGTCCGTGTTCCGAGTGGGCACGAAATCTACTGGGAGACATCCGGCAGCCCGACCGGCAAGCCGATCGTCTTCCTGCATGGCGGTCCCGGTGCGCCTCCCATGTCCGGCGGTTACCGCCGTCAGTTCAACCCGCTCAAGCACTATGTCGTCGGTATCGACCAGCGCGGATGCGGGAGAAGCCGACCGCTCGTGATCGATGCACTCGATCGTCTGCATGAGCAGACCACACAGGCTCTCATTGCCGATATCGAAGCCGTCAGGGTCCACCTTCGGATCGAGCGCTGGGCGGTTGCCGGAGTCTCATGGGGCACGACCCTCGCTCTGGCCTATGCGCAGGCTCATCCCGAGCGGGTGACGGACATGGTTCTCGTTGCCGTCACGACGACGAGCCGGGACGAAGTCGATTGGATCACCGAAGGGATCGGACGGATCTTTCCGGAGGCGTGGCAGCGTCTTGCCGCAGCATCCGGGCAGCGGGATGGCGAACGTGTCGTGGACGCGTATGCCCGCCGACTTTCCTCCGAGATGGAAGCGGACCGAGTCCAGGCGGCCCAGGAGTGGATCGCCTGGGAGAACACTCATGTCTCACTCGGCCCCGATTGGTCGCCGTTAGCGTTCGCCGACCCTCTGCAGGCCATGGTGTTTGCCACTCTCGTCACCCACTACTGGTCGAACGATGCCTTCCTTCACGGCGAGCATCGGCCGATCGAGCGCATGCATCGCATCGAGACGATTCCCGCAACGCTGATTCATGGGCGCAGGGATATCAGTGGACCGGCAGCAGCGGCATGGACGCTTCATCGGCGCTGGCCGGTCAGCCGGCTGCATATCGTCGAGACGGAGGGGCATGGAGGCCCCCGGATGATGGCGCTCATGCGGGAGGCTTGCGAGGCGTTTGCCTGAGCGCTCCGGCCCGTCGCTGAGTCCGATGCCGACGAGAGCCGTATCCGCCCTGACTACATCGGGCCGGCGACTCTCGGTCTTTGTCTCAACGCGCCTTCTTTCGCCGAACCGGCGTCGCTTCGTCGGGAAGCGCTCTAGTCCGAAAGCGCACGCAGTTGCTGGTCGAGCGCTTCCAGCGCGCGGGCCTGATCCGGCTCGGGCTCGGGGCCACTGACATAGGCGAGCGTCACCCGGGCGATGCGCAGAGCCGTCGCGAGATCGCGACCTTCGCGCTGCGCCTGCTCGATCACGGTGGCGACATCCGCCATGACCTGGGCGTTTCCCTCGTATCCGCGCATCATCTCCGGGTCATCAATGTCCGGGCCGCGAACCGTGCGGCGCTGCGAAAACTGCGTGTTGTCCCGAAAGCCGGCGATCACCGCTCGGGACGTTGCCCCATCCCTAACATTTTCGCCCGGTTGATGAAATGCGTGGGCCGCCGGCCCCTGTGCACCGGCCGCCCGCATAGGCATAATCGCCGCTGGACGAAACGGGGGCACCGCAGAATGGACGAGCAGGGATCCGCCGGCCACGCGGTGTTCGACGTGGCCGAGAGCGTTCGCCGCCTTCCCGACACCGCGGCGACCATGGTGGCCGACCACCGCTTCACCGACAACGAGGCAGCCAGCGCCCGCGTCTTCCGCGTCTACCGGCCGACGCCGCCGCACTATCACACGACCTGCGACGAGTATCTCTACGCCCTCTCCGGCCGCTGCCGGATGCAGTTCGGCGACGCGGCGCCGGTCGAGGTCGGGCCGGGCATGCTCGTGTTCTTCAAGCGGGGGGTGGTACATTCCGTGCCGGAGATTCTGGAGGAGCCGGTGGTGTTCCTCTCCGTCGACACGCCCCGGCGCGGGCCGCGCGACATTCAGTTCGTGGAGGCCGGAACAGGCACGCCCGACAGCTTCATGCGGCAGTCCGACTGACGATCACAGCACGTCGCTGCCGGCCGGTGCGGTGCGGTGCGCTCCTGTCATCTCGGCGGCGCTCTGGAACAGGCGCTCGCTCGTCAGCTTCAGGAAGTAGAAGCCGAATTCGGGGTTCTGATAGTAGAGTTGCTTGACCTCGGAATAGGACAGGCAGCGCGCGGTGCCGGCCTCGACGCAGGCGAGCGAGCCGGTGCGGCGATTGCCGGGCGAGAGCATGCCGAGTTCGCCGACGATCTGGCCCGGCCGGATATCGAGACCGTGTTCGGCGATGCGGAAGCGCCCGCTCTCGATCAGGTACATCTCGTGGGCCGGGTCGCCCTTCAGGAACAGCACTTCGCCGGCCCTGAAGCGGCGGGAGGTGCCGAAGGATTTCAGCCAGTCGAGGGAGAGGTCGCCGGAGGCGGCCCGCTCGGTCTCGCGCACGAGGCGGACCATCTCGTAGAGCCGCCACGCGTTGAACGGGATCTGGATCGCCTCGGTGAGCATCACCGGCACGCTGCCGATCAGGTAGCCGTAGGTGATGACGGCGCAGCTCGCGCACAGGGCCACGATCCGCAGCGGGATCATCGTCCCCATCGCCGAGGAGGCGACGGTGAGCGCCGTCCCGAGATAGCCGATGGCTTCGACCCAGTTCATCGCGTCCCCCCGACGTTCGGCCGGCCCTCGCTCCGGCGGACGCCCATGTGCGTTTGTCGCAGCGGCGGTTCGCCCATCCGGGTGGGGGATGCAAGTGCGGGAGCGCTCAGGCGCTCGCGCGCAGCGGGGCACGATGGTCGGCGAGGGTGTCGGCGACGCGGTCGGCGGCGCGTTGCCCTTCCTCGTAGGCGCCGCCCGCGGTGCCCCACTGCGCATGGGAATTGGCCTCGCCCGCGAACCAGATCCGCTCGCCGACCGGCTCTTGGAGCGTCGTCCGGGCCGCCGCGTGTCCGGGGGGAACCACGGCCCAGGAGCCCCGCGACCAGGGATCGTGCCGCCAAGCGGTCACGGCCGGAATCGCGAGGTCGCAGAGGGCGGCGCGGCCGAAATGCTCGGCCAGAACCGCGCGGGCGAGGCGTCGCGCCCCATCGGTGCCGGCCCCGGCGGCATCGAGGGCGCGGGCCAAGGCGGTGTCCAGCTCGAAATAGTGGAACGGCGTGCCGTCGATCCGGGTCAGCATCCCCGGCGGTTTGCGGCGTCCGCCGACCACGCTGGCGAGTCGATCGCGGCCCCGGAACGGTGCCGAGGGCCAGTGCAGGACGATGTGCTCGTAGATGCCCGATAGAAAACCGTCGATGGCGGCGCGCGTCCGTTCGGGCAGTGGCGGATCGAAGCAGAAGGCCGCCTGGAGCACGGGCATCGGGACCGTGACGATGGCGGCCTGCGCGGCGAGCCGCCCACCGTCGGCGAGTTGCACGCGCACGCCCGGCCCCGACCAGTCGAGGCCGGTCACGGGGCATCCCAGTCGGATCGGCAGTCCGAGCGACAATCGGGCGAGATAGGCGCCGTAGCCGCCCGCCATGAAGAAGTTGTCGCCATATTCCATGCTCGGCCAGTCGTGCAGCGACACCTCCTCGAGCGGCCGGCCCGAGACCAGGGCGTGGACGCCGGCGATGCGCTCGCGCCAGGGCCCGAGATGGCGGGGCAGGGCGCCGGAGGCCGGCCCGTCCTGCGAGCGGGACGCCGCGCCCGTGATCGCCCGGTCGGCGACGTCGAAGGCGCGGGAAAAGGCAGCTTCCTCATCCGCACGTCCCGGACGCCGGCCGATCCAGAGATGCGCGTGCTGGGCGGCCCGCCGCAGGGGCTCGCCGCGGCTCCGGGCCAGGGCAACGAGGGGGTTGATCGGCCCGGCATGCATCCAGTGCGCGCCGAGATCGATCGCGTGGCCGCGCAGCCGCGTCGTCACCGCGCGCCCGCCGACCCGCTCGCGCGCCTCGAGAACCGCCACCGACAGGCCGCGCTCGATCAGCCGCCGGGCCGAAGCGATCCCGGCGGCGCCCGCGCCGATCACGATCACGTCAGGTGCGGCCGGGACGGGTGAGACGCGGGGCTCGACGGTCGGGCGGAAACGGGCGTGCTCGGCGGGAGGGCGCATGGTCTCGAAGCGGATCCGGGAGGGCAGCGGTCCTCATGTCGGCTGCCAAGCCCTCTGCGGCAAGCGCCCTCGGCCGCCCTCCGTTGTTCAGCGAGCCGGCGCGGCGCCGTTCGGATCGAGCACCTCGACGGTTCCCGACCGGTCGCCGCCCGGCCGCGGGCTTCCGGTGAGGGTGAAGATGCGGCCCTTGTAGGTCACCGCCCCGAAGCCGTGGCGGGCGGTGGGAAGCCGGGCCAGGGCGCGCCAGAGATTGCCCGGCAGATCGAAGGCCTCGACCTCGTCGTAGGTCCTGCGGTTCGACTCGCCGCCGATGACGAAGACCTCGCGGCCGAGCACGGCGGAGGCGACGCCGCTGCGCGCGGTCGGCAGGGGCGCCGCCTCGCTCCAGGCGTCACGCGCCGGATCGTAGACCTGATTGGCCGAGAGGTTCTTGCTCGAATCGCCATCGATCCGGCCCCCGCTGGCGACGATGCGGCCCTCCACCGACTGCACCGCGAGGTGGTCGCGGGGTGTCGGCAGGTCGGCGGCCTTGCTCCACGTGCTGTTTGCCGGATCGTAGACCTCGTGGGAACGGACGTTGCCGCGTCCCGACCCGCTGCCGCCGACCACATGGATCTTGTCGCCGAGCGGCGCCGCCCCGCCCGCGGCCCGTGGGGTCGGCATCGGCGCGCGAGCCTCCCAGGCATTCGCCTTCGGGTCGTACGCCCAGACTTTGTCGGTCGCCTTCCAGCCGTCGACGTAGCCGCCGAACACGTAGATCCGCCCGCCCTGTTCGGCGGCCATGGTGTGGTGGACGGGGTAGGGGAAGGGCGCGCCCTTGCTCCAGCGATCGGTGGCCAGATCGTAGATCAGCAGTTCGGTCGCGCCGTTGTAATCGCCGATGACGTAGGCCTTGCCGTCGAACGCCGCGACCGCGACTTCGGAGCGCTCCGCCGGGGCGGAGCTGGCTCCCGCCCAGGCCCCGACCTCGTGGGCGGCGGCCGGCAGAGTGGCGAGCAGGGAGCCGAGCAGGACGAGACGGGAGAGGACGGGGCGGGCCATGAACGGGGTCTCCGGCATATGTCATGCGGACAACGCCTCAACACCGCTCAGGAGCCGCGCTTCGTCAGGGTTTCCCGAAGCCGGGGCTTGCGCCATCCACGCGGAGTGGCGAGAACCCGCCTCGGGTGGGTGCGGATCATCGAGAGGATCGAAGGGCACGATGCTCATCAAGGCCGCTGCCGCCGCCATGCGGCAGGTATTCTCCCCCGCCCTGCGCGGCATCCTGTTCAAATCGCTGGCGCTCACGATCGGGCTGCTGGTGGTTCTGTGGTTCGGCCTGACGCGCCTGATCCAGGCCTTTCAGGCGAGCCACCACATCTCGGCCGACTACCCGTTCCTCGACACCATGGCCTTCTTCCTGGCCGGTGCCGGGCTGTTCGTGGCTCTGGCCTACATCATGCCCGCGGTGTCGATCCTCGTGGCCGGCTTCTTCCTCGACGACGTCGCCGAAGTGGTCGAGCACAGCGATTTTCCTGCCGACACACCGGGGCGTGCCCTGCCGTGGGGGCAGGCGCTCGGCTCGGCGATGCGCTTTGCCGGCCTCGCCCTGCTCGTGAATCTCGTGGCGCTGATCCTCGTCTTTGTGCCGGGGGTGAACCTCTTCGCCTTCTTCGGCGCCAACGCCTACCTCCTCGGCCGCGAGTATTTCGAGCTGGCCGCCGGCCGTTTCCGCTCCCTTCCGGAGGCACGGGCGATGCGCGAGCATCACGGATTCACGGTGATCGCGGCCGGCTGCCTGCTCGCGGGTCTGATGATCGTGCCGATCGTCAACCTCGTGACGCCGCTCTTCGGTGTGGCGCTGATGGTCCATCTCCATAAGGGGCTCGAACGCAGGGCGCTTCCCGGCCCGGCCGAGACCAATCCCCGCCTGCCGAACCGGCGCTGACACGCCGCGCCGACGGACGACAGGACGTACAGCACGCTTGTTCGAGCGAGGTCGGGCGCGGCCTCGCCGAAGCCCATCCGCCGTGCGCGGCATCCTGCTTCGTGGCGTCCGGCAACCGCGTTCCGCGGCACGGGCCGAGGGGCAAACCATGATTCGGGTTTAATCCCTGACGGTGCGTGTGCCCCGGCACGTCATGCTCAATTTCTATCACCTATATCAGTAATACCAGAGGATAAGGCTGCGCTTTCAAGGCAAAGCGCCGAACGAGCGAAAGTGAAATTGACATGAAGACCCGAGTTGCCGCCGTCGTTGCCGCCATCGTCATGGGCGTCACCGCTCCGGCCTCTTCCGCGATGGCCTTCGACCGGAGCGCCCCCCCGGTCACGGCCTCCGACGTGGCGGTCACGGGTTCCCTCGGCGTTCACGACAGCCCCGCGCACACCGCCTGCCCGATGAGCTCGGCGGCTGAGGGCAATGCGAACCAGCAGAACTTCCCGGTCAAGCAATATGGCCAGACGTCTGGCGGCACGCGCTGCTGAGCACGGGGCGCCGAGGCCAAGCTTCGCGAGGCTGTGATATCTTGCAGGTTGCCATTTCCAGTGGAAATTTATCGTCAATACTGACCACACTGGACTCACATCTTCGCGAGTCGCGATACGCTTCATCGTTTGGACGCATATTTCTTGTCCTGTCGATGGAATGACTGAGCGTTTCTATCGTTGATGGAATGACTGGGCCTCGATGGCCCGGTTTCTGCCTCTCCCCTCCGCCTGCCGTGCGGTTGGCCATTCCGCGATGACGCGGGGCCGACGCCGCAGGTCGGAGCAACCGACCGTAAGGAGTTGACTGAGCATGCAACTGAAGCCCGTCTCCTACGCCATGATCGCCGTTTTCGCCTGCGGCCTCGTAATGACCTTTGTCGGCTCGATGAACGTGCTGCTCGGCGGCATGTAATTGGCAGAACGGCCAATCGGCACCGTTGTAACGGAACCGGCGAAGAGCCCGATTATCCTGATCGGCAGACGACTCGCGGCACCGTCCTCCCCGGTGCCGCGGTCCGGCTCTCTGAAGCGATATCGCCCGGCGTTCGATGGAGCCGTCCGGCGTGGGTAGATGGCGGCGACGTCGACGCCTCGGCTGAGGTCGCGGAGCGAAGCCGCAGATCCGATCGGTCGACGCTTTCTTGAGGCGGCATCGGGCCCGTGTCCGCGCTTCTCAAAGCCGCCGGGTCATGCTATCGCCCCCACCACGATGCCGCTCCAGCGGAGGCGTGCCGGCAAGCCGGTCGCCTGTCTGAGATGCCATCGGCGGGTGTAGCTCAATGGTAGAGCAGCAGCCTTCCAAGCTGAATACCCGGGTTCGATTCCCGGTACCCGCTCCAACTTTCTTCCCCGATCCGTCGCGTTGGAGCATCGACCTGGATCTCGAATCCAGGTCGATGCTCTGGGTTCTTGTCGTTGCATCATCTTTTGCCGAAAGCCGGCAACCATCTTTCGGGACGATGCTCTAGCCATTCCGCCTCTGTCGGAACGGACGGCTCCGGCTTTGCCGCGATCCGGCTTCAGACGGCCGGCGTGCGGAGCGGGCCATAGGTGGTGCGGTAGCTGCGCGGGCCGATGACGGGCAGCAGAACGTTCCTCGCCCAGTCCGGCATCCGCGCCGTTCGCGACAGACGATCGGTCATGGTCTGGACATGTGCGACGCGGGGGCGCCGCAGCCGTTCATAGTCCGGCCCGACGCGATCCCAATCCGCGTGCTCCGCCAGCAGGCGGGCCAGGACCCCTGCATCCTCCAGGGCGAGCGCAGCACCTTGGGCCCAGACCGGTGCGGTGGCGTGCGCTGCATCGCCCAGCAGGACGACGCGGTCGCGGGTCCAGGCCGGGATGCGAACCTCCTCCAGCGGCGAGTGATAGACGGCCTCCGGTTGCGACAGGACCGCATCGAGCGTGTCGCGCACCAGACGGGGAAAGGGCGCGAAGGCGCCGCGGATCGCGGCCGGATCGGAGCCACGCTCCCGCCCTGCGCTCACCGAGGCCCAGCCATAGGCTTCGCCGCGATCGACCGGAATGAGCAGGAACAAGGCCCCGGCCCCGGCCCACAGCGTCCAGGCCTCGACGCCGGGATTGGGCGTCATGAAGCGCCAGCTCCGGGATGCCAGCATCGCCGCCCCGAGCGTCTGTTCCCCGAACAGGCTGCGGCGGACCGCCGAGTGAACGCCGTCCGCCCCCACGAGCAGCCCACCGCTCTCCGTCGAGCCGTCGGTGAGTCCAGCCGTTACGCCCTGCGGCTCCTGCCGAACGGTGGCGATCTCGACGCCCCGGCGGATGTCGCCCGGCGGACGATCGCCCTGCAACAGGCGCAGCAGGTCGGCGCGGCGCAGGCAATGCGGCCCCGCTTCCGTACCCCAGAACGCGGCCTCGTCCACCGCGAACAGGAGGCGTCCGCGCTCGGTGCGGTATTCGCGACGCCGCACCGGCGAGCCAACCGCGCGGAGTGCATCCAGCAAGCCGAACTGACTCAGCGCATGCACCGCGTTGCCGGGCAGATTGATCGCCAATCCCGCATCCGCCTGCACGCCGCGCCGTTCCAGCGTCAGCGAGGGGATGCCGTGCTGGTGCAGGGCCCGCCTGACGGCGAGACCGGCGATGCCGCCCCCGGCGACTAGCACGCGGCCGGCCTGTTGCGTGTCCATGCGCCCTCGCGTCTCTCGTCGCACCCGTCCCCGCGCCTTTGCCGCCGATCTCCCGCGACGCGTCGCAAGGCGTCATCCGTGGACAGGAACCGGATAGACCCGGCAGGGCGCATCGACGCAAGCCCGCCGACCCCGAGCGATCGGCGCCGCTCAGCGCGGGTCTCCGGTTTCGTGGCGCGTCTCGTAGGGCCATTTCCAGCCCTGGATCTCGGGCATGTCCTCACCATGCTCGCGGATGTAGAGCTTGTGTGCAGTCAGGCGGTCTCGGAACTCCTGCTTGGCCCCTGCCGCCCGCGTCACCAGCCCCGGCACCCGGTCGATCGCCTCGATGGCGAGGTGGAAGCGGTCGAGCTCGTTCAGCACGACCATGTCGAACGGCGTCGTCGTGGTGCCCTCCTCGATGAAGCCGCGCACATGCATGTTGGCGTGGTTGGCCCGGGAATAGGTCAGCCGGTGAATGAGAGAGGGATAGCCGTGATAGGCGAAGATCACGGGCTTATCGCGGGTGAAGAGGCTGTCGAACGCGGCGTCCGTCAGCCCGTGCGGGTGACCCCTGTTCGACTGAAGCGTCATCAGATCGACCACGTTGACGACCCGGATGCGAAGGCCGGGAACAGCCTGCTTCAGCAGATCGACGGCGGCCAGGGTTTCGAGCGTCGGCACGTCGCCGGCACAGGCCATCACGACATCGGGCTCGAGTCCGCTCTCGTCGGTCCCGGCCCAGGGCCAGATGCCGATGCCCGCCTCGCAATGGAGGCCCGCCTCGTGCGCGCCGAGCCATTGCGGCTGCGGCTGCTTGCCGGCCACGATCACGTTGATGCGGTCGTAGGTCTTCAGGCAGTGGTCGGCGACCCAGAGCAGGGTGTTGGCGTCCGGCGGCAGGTAGACGCGGACGATGTCCGACTTCTTGTTGGCGACGAGGTCGATGAAGCCCGGATCCTGATGGCTGAAGCCGTTATGGTCCTGGCGCCAGACGTGGGAAGTCAGGAGGTAGTTAGGGACGAAATCGGCCGGCGCCAGCCGAGTTCGCGCGACACCTTCAGCCACTTGGCGTGCTGATTGAACATCGAATCGACGATGTGGATGAAGGCCTCGTAGCAGGAGAACAGACCGTGGCGGCCGGTGAGCAGGTAGCCTTCGAGCCAGCCCTGGCAGAGATGCTCGCTCAACACCTCCATCACCCGGCCCTCGTGGGCGAGACTGACGTCGTAGGGCTCGATATTCTCGATCCAGACCCGGTCGGTCGCCTCGAACACCGCGTCGAGCCGGTTCGAGGCGGTCTCGTCCGGGCCCATGATGCGGAAGTTGCGCGCCTCGGCGTTGAGCCGGATCACGTCGCGCAGATACCGTCCGAGCGTGCGGGTCGCCTCGCCGACTTCGGCCCCGGGCTGCGGCACCGGGAGGGCGAAATCCTGCCACCGGGGACGCCGCAACTCCCGGCGCAGCAGACCGCCATTGGCGTGGGGGTTGGCGCTCATGCGCCGGTTGCCCCTGGGCGCCAGGGCGGCGAGTTCGGGCCGCAAGCGGCCGGTCTCGTCGAACAGGGTTTCGGGGCGATAGCTCCGCATCCAGTCCTCGAGGACCTTGCGGTGTCCCTCATCCGTCCGGGCGTTGCTGACCGGCACCTGATGCGCGCGCCAAAAGCCCTCCACCCGCTTGCCGTCCACGGTCTTCGGCCCGGTCCAGCCCTTGGGGCTGCGCAGCACGATCATCGGCCAGCGCGGGCGCCGGAAGCCCATGCCGCCGCCCCGCGCCTCGGCCTGGATATCCTTGATGCGGGCGATCGCGCAGTCGAGCGTCTCGGCCATCGCCCGGTGCATGGGTTCGGGCTGGTCGCCCTCGACGAAGAAGGGCTCGTAGCCGAAGCCGGTGAACAGAGACTCCAATTCGTCGTCCCGCATCCGGCCGAGCACGGTCGGGTTGGCGATCTTGTAGCCGTTGAGATGGAGGATCGGCAGCACCGCCCCGTCGGTGACCGGGCTGAGGAACTTGTTCGATTGCCAGGAGGCGGCGAGCGGCCCGGTCTCGGCCTCGCCGTCGCCGATCACGCAGGCGGCGATCAGGTCGGGATTGTCGAACGCGGCGCCGAAGGCGTGGACGATGGCGTAGCCGAGTTCACCGCCCTCGTGGATCGAGCCGGGGGTCTCGGGCGCGACGTGGCTCGGGATGCCGCCGGGAAACGAGAACTGCCGGAACAGGCGGCGCATGCCCTCCGTATCCTGGGCGATGTCCGGATAGACCTCGCTGTAGGTGCCTTCGAGGTAGGTGTTGGCGACGATGCCGGGACCGCCATGGCCCGGTCCGCAGATGTAGATCGCGTCGAGATCGCGGGCTTTGATCAGCCGGTTGAGGTGGACGTAGATGAAGTTCAGACCCGGTGTCGTGCCCCAATGGCCGAGAAGCCGCGACTTGATGTGCTGCGGCTGAAGCGGCTCGCGCAGCAGCGGATTGTCGAGCAGGTAGATCTGGCCGACCGAGAGATAGTTGGCCGCCTGCCAGTAGCGGTCGATCAGCGTGAGTTCCTCGCCGCCGAGGGAGGCAGACGACGGCGTGGTCCGTCCTTGCAGGGTGGTTGGCTCGGTCACGGAGTATCTCCTGGCTGGCGGGGCAGGATCGGGCGGCCTCTCGGGCGGCCGCCGGAACGCGGGGAGGGCGTGTCGGCGCTCAGTCTCCGAAGATCACGCGGCGGAAGCGGGCGAGGGCGAAGGCGAAGTAGACGCTGCCCAGGGTCATGAGGGCGAGGAGCTGCGGCCAGACGATGAAAAGGTCCGCGCCGCGGTAGAGCACGGCCTGGGCGAGGGCGACGAAGTGCGGCGTCGGGCTCACGATCTGCACGAGATATTGCAGCCAGACCGGCATGCTCTCCATCGGCGTGCTGCTGCCGGAAAGAAGCTGCATCAGCAGCAGCACCGGGATCACCAGCAGGCCGAACTGCCCCATGGAGGTGGCGATGGTGCCGAGCAGGATACCCAAAGCCGCCACGGCGAGGGCGTAGAGGCCCGCCCCGAACAGGAACAGGGCGATGGAGCCGGCGATCGGCACGCCGAGCCACCACTCGACCACGATGAGCAGCGAGAATCCGGCCGCCACGAGGATCACCATCCCGTTGGCGATGACCTTGGCGAGCATGATCTCGACCGGCACCAGCGGCATCACCAGGAGGTGCTCCACCGTGCCCTGCTCGCGCTCGCGGATCAGCGCCGCCCCGGTGAGGATCACCGTCAATAGCGTGATGTTGTTGATCACCTGCATCACCGAGGTGAACCAGCTCGTCTGGAGGTTCGGGTTGAACTTGGCCCGCGTCACCACCCGCACCGGCGCCGTATCGTTGAGTTCGCTGCGGGCGGCGAAGGCAGCGATCTCCTGGGTGATGATGGTCTGGATGTAGACCGAGCCGTTGCCGGCCTGGGTCATGGCCGTGGCATCGACGTCGAGTTCGATCGAGGTCGGGTGGCCGGACAGGACGTCCCGCTGCAGGCGCGGCGGCAAATCGATCACGAAGACCAGCCGGCCGGTATCCATGGCGGGATCGACCTCTTCGGGACCGATCGGAACGACTTTCTTGAACAGCGGCGGGTTGAAGGCGCTTACGATCTGCCGCGAGAGGTCGGAGTGATCCTCGTCGACCACGCCGATGGTCAGGTTGCGCACCTCGGTCGAGGCGCCGGAAGCGACGGAGACGACGGCGAAGGAGAAGGCGTAGACGACGAGGAACAGCATCACCGGATCGGCCCGGATACTGCGCAGCTCCTTGACGATGAGGCGGAACACGTTGGCCACATGCGTGCCGAAGCCGAGCGGTGCGGGTTGTTGGGCGCGAGCGGGGGCCTGGGCGGGAGCGGCCATGTCACGCCTCCTGCTTGCGCAGAAGCAGTTGCGACAGCACGAGGAACAGGAACGCGAAGCCTGCCAGCACCGCGATATTGGGCGCGAGTTCGATGAAGGGCAGGCCCTTGGTGAAGGCGCCCGCCGTGACCGGCTGGTACCAGGCCGGCGGCAGCGAGAGTCCGATGATCCGCGCGCTGCCCGAGAGCGAGGCAATCGGCACCAGAAGCCCGGAGAAGTTGACCGCCGGGATGATCGACAGAAGCGCCGTGGCGAAGACCGCCGCGACCTGGGTCTTCATGAAGGTCGAGATGAACTGGCCGAACCCGGTGGTGGCCGAGACATAGAACAGCGTGCCGAGCGCCAGGGCGATGAACGAGCCCTTCACCGGAACGTCGAACACGATCAGCGCGACGAGGACCAGCAGCAGGAAGCTGATCATCGCGATGCCGATATAGGGAAGTTGCTTGCCGACCAGGAACTCGAACTTGGTGACCGGCGTCGAGCGGAAATTGGCGATCGACCCCGTCTCCTTCTCGCGCACCACCGCGATGGCCGACATGATGGCGGGGATCAGGATGAGCAGCAGCATCATCACGCTCGGGACCATGGCGTTGACGCTGCGGAAGGCCTGGTTGTAGCGGAAGCGCGTCTCCACGCTCACGGTCCTGCCCGTCGCCGCGGCGCCCGTGCGCTCGATCGCCAGCTGCTGAGCGTACTTGCTCGCCAGCGAGGTGACGTAGCCCCGGCTGGTCTCTGCCCGGAACGGCATCGCCCCATCGAGCCAGACGGCGACTTCCGGCACCCGGCCGGCCTGGAGGTCGAGGCCGAACCGGGGTGGGATCTCGAGGGCGATCTGCACGCTACCGCTGCGGAAGCGCTCGTCGAGTTCGGTCGCGGAGCGGAGCGGTGCCTGTTCGCTGAAGTAGCGCGAACTGGTGAAGGCCTCGGTGAGCTGCCGGCTCTCCGGGCTGTTGTCCTGGTCGAAGGCGGAGAAACGCAGGTGCTCGACATCGAACGAGATGCCGTAGCCGAAGGCGACCATCAGCAGCATCGGGCCGACGAAGGCGAAGGCGATGCGGATGGGATCGCGCAGCAACTCCATCGTCTCGCGCCTTGCATAGGCCCAGAGCCGGCGCGGATCGAACAGGTGGCGATGCGGTGCGGGCCGAGCGGCGGCGGGCAGATCCGCCGGCGGCCCGGTCGGTTCCTCCCGGTCGATGCCGGCGGCCTCGGCGAGATAGCCGATGAAGCAATCCTCCAGCGAGTCGCTGCCGCGCTCGCGCACGAGGTCGGCGGGCGCGCCGACGGCCAACACCTTGCCGGCATGCATGAGCGAGATGCGGTCGCAGCGCTCCGCCTCGTTCATGAAGTGGGTGGACAGGAAGATGGTGACGCCCTCGTCGCGCGAGAGGTCGATCAGGGTGCGCCAGAAGGCGTCGCGGGCGATGGGATCGACGCCCGAGGTCGGCTCGTCGAGGATCAGCATGGCCGGCCGGTGCAGCACGGCCACCGCGAGCTGCAGCCGCTGCTTGATGCCCAGCGGCAGGCTGTCGGGCCGGGCGTCCTTGACGGGTTCCAGCTCGTAGCGGTCGAGCAGTTCCCGGATCCGCGCCGGCCGGTCGTGCGGCGGCAGATGGTAGAGCTGGGCGTGCAGTTCGAGGTTCTGCAGCACCGTGAGCTCGCTGTAGAGCGAGAAGGCCTGGGACATGTAGCCGACGTTGCGCCGTGTCTCCATGTCGTTGCTGCCGACGGGCCGACCGAACAGCCGCGCGGTGCCCTCCGTGGCCGGCAGGAGGCCGGTGAGCATCTTCATCGTCGTGGACTTGCCGCAGCCGTTCGAGCCGAGAAAGCCGAAGATCTCGCCGCGGCCGATGCGGAAGCTGACATCGTCGACCGCGGTGAAGCTGCCGAAGCGCCGCGTCAGGTGCTCGGCCTCGATCGCCGGCTCCGCGTCGAGCCCCGGCGGGCGGGGCCGCAGCACCACCGCCTTGTGCTGCGCCTGCTTCTCGGGCGGCAGGAGCGCGATGAAGGCCGCCTCCATGTCCGGCTTGGCCGTCCGCTCCAGCAGCTCGGCCGGGCTGCCGCTCGCGATGACCTTTCCGTCGTCCATGGCCACCAGCCACTCGAAGCGCGAGGCCTCGTCCATGTAGGCGGTGGCGACGACGACGCTCATGCCGGGCCGGCGCGCCCGGATCGAGCCGATCAGATCCCAGAACTGTCCTCGCGAGAGCGGGTCCACGCCGGTGGTCGGCTCGTCGAGGATCAACAGGTCCGGATCGTGGATGAGGGCGCAGCAAAGGCTGAGCTTCTGCTTCATGCCGCCGGAGAGCTTTCCGGCGGGCCGTGCCTCGAAGGCTTCGAGGCCGGTAGCGGTGAGCAGGTCGGTGATGCGGGCGCGCCGCTCGCGCTGTCCCTGTCCGAACAGCCGGCCGTGGAAGTCGATATTCTCGAAGACGCTGAGCGTCGGGTAGAGATTGCGGCCGAGTCCCTGCGGCATGTAGGCGATGCGCGCGCCCTGCGCCGCGCGGTGGCGCCGCTCCGCCATGTCGCCGCCAAGCGCCAGAACCTGGCCGGACTGGATCCGGCGCACCCCGGCGACGAGGGCGAGCAGGGTCGATTTGCCGACGCCGTCCGGCCCGATCACCCCCACCATGCGCCCGGCCGGCAGGCCGAGCGACACAGCGTCGAGCGCGACCGTCCGGCCGTAGCGGTGCGAGACATGGTCGAGCCGGGCGATCTCGGCCGCGTCGTTCATGCCGGCCTCACGGCAGCTTCACGGCGAGGTCGGGCGGCCACGCGACGTTGCCCTTGATGCGCACGAACCCGATGCCGCGCACGCCGGTCTTCACCCGCTTGCGGTAGGTCTTCAGCACCTGCGGATCGATCTGGAGCTTGATCCGGAAGGTCAGCTTCTCGCGCTCCTCCTCGGTCTCGACGCTTTTGGGCGTGAACTGCGCATCGGCGGCCACGAAGCTGATCGTCGCCGGCACGACGTATTGCGGAACCGGATCGAGGATGATGCGGGCCTCGTCGTTCAGCGCGAGCGGCCCGGCCTGCGCCGCCGGCAGGTAGATCGTCATGTAGACGTCGGCGAGGTCGAGCAGCGTCAGGATGCGGGTGCCGGCACCCACGACCTCGCCCTCCCGCGCCAGCCGGTACTGCACCCGCCCGTCGCGGGGCGCCCGCAGCACGAGATCGACCAGCACGGCCTGCAGCCGCTGCACGTCGGCCTCGGCGCTCTGCACGGCGAACTTGGCCTGATCCTCCTGCGCCTTGGCGGCGTCGAGCCCCGCCTTGGCCGCCTCGGCCTTGGCCTTGCGCTGGTCGAAGGTCTGCTTGGTCATGTAGCCCTTGCCGACCAGCTCCTTGCCGCGGTTGTAGTCGGCGTCGGCGAAAGTGAGATCGCTGGTGCGCTGGGCGATCAGGGCGACGGCCTCGGCCAGGCTCTTCTTGGCCCGCAGCACCTGAGCCTGAGCGCCGCGCAACTGGGCCTCGGTCTCGGGGGAGGAGATCGTGGCGACGACCTGCCCTGCGCTCACCTCGTCGCCCTCCTTGACGAGGAGCTTCGAGATTCGACCCGCATATTTCGCGGCGACATCGACCTGCGTCGCCTCGATGCGCCCGTTCGACTTGGCGATGCCGTCCGGCATCTTCTGGCCGCGCAGACGGTCGATCAACTGCTTCAGGCGCGATTGCGCGAGGGAGGGCGGCGGCGCCGCGACGGCGAAACCGGTGGCGAGCAGGATCGCAAGCAGGGCCCCGCGCGCCCTGGGGCCCGGCCTCGTCCGCCTCATGCCCTCGCCCCTGGTGCGATTCGATCCAGCAGACGCATCGTGTGTTTCGCGATCATGCGCTCTTCGTCGGTCGGGATGACCCAGATCTGCGCCCGGCTTCCCGATGCATCGAGTCTTGCGACGCCCGAACCGTTGGCGTCATTGCTCAGGATCAAACCGGCCCAACTCAAATCGGCGATGACGCGCTGCCGGATCTCGGGCGCGTTCTCGCCGATCCCGGCCGTGAAGACGAAGGCGTCGAGGCCGCCGAGCGTCACGGCGAGGGCGGCGGCGGCTTGCGCGACGCGCCGGCAGAAGAAGGCGACCGCTAGCTCAGCCTCGGGCCGGTCGCTCGCCAGCAGCGTCCGCACGTCGTTGCTGAGGCCGGACAGGCCGAGCAGCCCACTCTCGTAATAGAGCATGTGCCCGACCTCGGCCGGCGTCATGCCCCGATGCTCGATGAGATGCAGCACGACGCCGGGATCGAGCGCACCGCAGCGCGTTCCCATCGGTACGCCGTCGAGAGCGGTGAAGCTCATGGTGGTTTCCTGGCTTCGGCCCTGCTTCAGCGCACAGAGCGAGGCCCCGGAGCCGAGATGGGCGATCACCACGCGCCCCTCCGCCGTTTCCGGGGCGACCTCCTTCAAGCGCCCGGCGACGTATTCGTAGGACAGGCCGTGGAAGCCATAGCGCCGAACGCCCTCGTCATGAAGGAAGCGGGGAAGGGCGAAGCGATCGGACAATTCCGGATGGCCGCGATGGAAGGCCGTATCGAAACAGGCGACCTGCGGCAGATCGGGCCGGCGCTGCCGCAAGACACGGATCGGATCGAGGTTGCCGAGCTGGTGGAGCGGCGCCAGCGGAATGAAGGTTTCGAGCCTGCGCAACACGGCGTCATCGATCAGCACCGGCTCCGCAAAGGCCGCTCCGCCATGGACGACCCGGTGCCCGACCGCGACGATCGTCGTGTCGTCGAGATGGTGCACGAGCCAATCGGCGAGATGGTGCTGGGCGGCCGAGGCATCGGGCACCGCGTCGGCTTCGAAACGCCGGTCCTCCAAGAGGGCACCGCTCCCGTCCGTCACCCTCAGTGCGGGCGTGCCGCCGATCCCGCTCATCCCCCCGCTCAGGCTGAGCGCGAGATCGGCGCCCTCGATGCGGTAGAGCTTGAACTTGATCGACGAGCTGCCCGCATTCACGACGAGGATGCTGTCGCGCATCTCAATTCCACGCCGGAGACGTGTCATGGGAAGGCGGAGCGACGGCTGTCGCGATCGACGGCCTCCTCGCAATGCCTCGTGAACGACGGTCGTCGACGTGTCCGGCCTGCGAGATACAGGATCGCATTCAAACTCTTCCCTCTATCGACCGTCTATCCAATCGGGTGAGCCGCTGTCGGCCCAAGATGGCTGAAGGAATAAAAACTCTCCTGAAGCTGCCAAATGATGATCTTGCGCCTCTATCGAGAGCGTGTTGGTGGATTGATCGCCAATTGGTCCCGATAACATTTGATCAATAAACGACATTTCAGGCATGAAAGGCCAATGCATCTGTCGTTCAACACTGACAGGCCGGTCTGGTTGCGCTGGTTTGCTGCGATGGTGGGCCTAAATCTGTCTCGATAGCTGTCCGGTGCGGGAACCGACTTCCCGCAGCCTGCATTTGCAAAAGCGCAACGGATTCTACCTCGACTGTTGCGCGAGCATTGTAACGGCCTTCCCTGAATCGGGGGGGAGCATCCGGTTGGTAGTCCGACAGGTCACTTGTCGACGAGAGCAGCAATCGTTTCGCCGAACACTGGTCTCGCCGCTTCGACGGACACGCGCGCGCTTGGCCGAAGTGGAAACCGCGTCAGCGCGCAAGAAAAGGCGACAACAGAGGCTTGATCCCATCGACCGGTCCGAGGTGATCGGTCACGACGCGAGAGCACCTGAAGCCGTCGCTGTGCCCTTGGAGATTCATGGCCACGGCTGAGGCCATCCCGCTGCATCCGGCGCCGGAGCGACGCGATCGGCGCTCAAACGATAGCGCGACGGCGAAATCCCCTAAAACGGAGAGAACGGACGACCGATGCTGCGCCCGCGCCTCATTCCGCCCGCCGACATGTTTCCCCCGAACCCATGGGCAATCGATGCCGTCCGCTACGATGGCCGGATGGCGCGCGAATTCACCGGGCAGGCGGAGACGATGTTCGCTCTTTCGAACGGCTATCTCGGGCTGCGCGGGGTCACCGATGAGGGGATGCCGGTCCGTGAGGCGGGCACCTATCTCAACGGCTTCTACGAGTATCGCCCCATCGTCTACGGCGAGCGCGCCTACGGTTTTCCGACGCGCGGGCAAAGCATCCTGAACTGTCCCGAGGGGACGGTTCTGAAGCTTTCCGTTGACGACGAGCCCTTCACCCTCCCGGAGGCCGAGATCCTCTCGTATCGCCGGATCCTCGACTTCAGGACCGGCACTTTGAGCCGGGACGTGTCGTGGGTGACGCCGGCGGGCAAGCGCCTGAATCTGCGCACGCTCCGCCTCGTCTCCCTCGCGCATCGCCACCTCGCCGCGATCGCCTACGAACTCACGGCCGAGAACGCCGAGGTGGCGGTGGTGATCGCGTCCGAGTTGCGGAACGATCAGCCCCTGGCCACCGACACCAGCGATCCCCGCTTGGCGGAGGGGTTCGTGGGGCGTGTCCTGCATCCGACCGGAACGCAGTCGGAGGCGCTGCGCTCGATCCTCAGTTATCGCACCGGAAGTTCGGAGCTGGTGCTCGGCTGCGGCATGGACCACGTCGTCACGGCCGATTGCTCCCTCGCTGTGCGCGCCGCCTGCGACGACGATCTCGCCACGGTCGTCCTACGCGGCGTTCTCGCGCCCGGTGGGGCGATCCGCATCCAGAAATACCTCAGCTACCATTACTCCGGCAGCGCGGCGCCCGAGAAGATCCGCTCCCAGGTGGCATGGACGCTGGACCGCGCAGTCGAGAGCGGCGTCCCCGCGATCCTCGCGCGCCAACGGCGGGACATGGACCGCTTCTGGGAGCGGGCCGACGTGGCGGTGGAATCGGCCAGCCCGCGCACGCAGCAAGCAATCCGCTGGAACCTGTTTCAGTTGATGCAAGCCTCGGAACGGGCGGAGGGGCACGGCATCGCCGCCCGCGGACTGACCGGGCGGACCTACGAGGGACATTACTTCTGGGACACCGAGATCTACGTCCTGCCGTTTCTGATCTACACGAATCCGCTGATGGCGCGGAGCCTGCTCAAGGTCCGCTACGACATGCTCGACAGCGCCCGCGACCGGGCCCGGGAACTCGGGCAACGCGGCGCGACCTTCCCATGGCGGACCATCAACGGGCGCGAGGCTTCCGCCTATTACGCTGCGGGGACGGCGCAGTATCACATCAACGCCGACATTGCTTACGCGCTTCGCAAATATGTGGAGGTGAGCGGGGACGTGGATTTCCTGTGCCGCTACGGCGCCGAGATCCTCGTCGAGACCGCGCGCTTCTGGTGCGATCTCGGGTTCTTCTCTGAGCGGATGAGCGGCCGCTTCTGCATCCACGGGGTGACGGGGCCGGACGAATACACGGCGCTCGTCAACAACAACTGCTTCACGAATCTGATGGCCCGGGAAAACATGCGCTACGCCGCCCAAACCGTGCGGATGCTGCAGCGCGACCACCCCGGCATCTTCGATGCCCTCGCCGGCCGCACTGGTCTCGATCCGGACGAACCCGATGCCTGGGATCAGGCGGCCGAACGAATGTACCTCCCCTACGACGAGGAGCTGAAGGTCCACCCGCAGGACGATACGTTTCTCGAACTGGAGAAGTGGGATTTCGCCGGGACACCGGAGGAAAACTACCCACTTTTGCTGCACTACCACCCATTGAACCTCTACCGCGCGCAGGTGATCAAGCAGGCCGACATGGTCATGGCCATGTTTCTGCTGGGCGAGCAGTTCACGCCGGAGGCTAAAAAACGGAACTTCGCGTATTACGACCCGCTGACCACCCACGACTCGTCTCTGTCCGTCTGCATTCAGAGCATCGTCGCGAACGAGATCGGCCTGCGGGATAAGGCGTTCCATTACTTCAACTTCGCCGTGGCGATGGACATCTCCGACATCGGCGGAAACATGAAGCACGGCGCGCACATCGCGGCCATGGGGGGCACGTGGCTCGCGCTGGTCTATGGCTTCGCCGGGATGCGCGATACGGGTGGGCGCATCACCTTCAACCCCCGCCTGCCCGATGCATGGACGCGGCTGAGCTTCACCCTGACGGTGCGCGGCCAGACGATCCGGGTCGCATTGAGCCACGACTCCGCCATTTACAGCCTGCTGGCGGGCGACGGCTTGACCCTCTGGCACGTCGACGAGGGCGTTTGCCTGTCGGGCGCGGAACCTTCGGTCACGAAAGCGATCCGCAAGTCAGCCGGGGGCGCCCATGCCCCCGAGCCATGATGCCGTGCCCCGGATGCTGCGTGCGGTGATCTTCGACGTCGATGGTGTGCTGGTGGATTCGCCCCACGAGCAGGCGTGGCGCGAGGCCCTGACCGGGTTCGCCGACCCGGCCGGCTTCACCACGGCCTTCTACCAAGCCCATGTCGCGGGCAAGCGGCGCCTGGAGGGCGCGCGGACCACGCTGGAATGTCTCGGCGACGCCGAGGCCGCCGCCCACGCCGCCGCGTTTGCCGAGAGGAAGCAGGCGGTGATCGAACGTCTCATCGCCGAGGATCGCTTCACAGCCTTCCCGGATGCGATTCGTCTCGCGGTCGCGCTGCGGGATACCGGGTTGCGCACCGTGCTCGCCTCGTCCTCGAAGAACGCCGACGCGATGCTGGCCCGCGTGGCCCTGCCCGACGGGCGCACGCTGCTGTCGCTGTTCGATGCGGATGTCAGCGGACGTGACGGGCCGCGCGGCAAGCCCGACCCGGCCCTGTTTCAGCTCGCCGCCAAAGCCGTGAACGTGCCGCCGGTCCGGTGCCTCGTCGTAGAGGATGCGCCGGCGGGGATCCGGGCGGCGCAGGCCGGCGGAATGGCCAGCCTCGGCATCGCCCGCCTCGGCGACGAGGCCCTGCTGCGGGCGGCCGGTGCCGACCTCGTCGTGACCTCTCTCGACCAGCTCGATGTCGCCGCCTTGGATCGCGGGAGCCTTTGCACCCGATCCGTCGAAGCGGCGCGCGACCCGTGAGCGTCACCGGCAGCGCGCGTCTTTGCCGTTACGGGTTGCGGAGTGCCGGCACCGTCTTCGGTGAGCCGAGGTCGTAGGTCTTGTTGCGCAGGGGATCGAGCCGGGTCCCCTCCGAGGCGTCGAAGGCCTTCGGACGCGGGCCTCCCGCACCGCCATCGGTGGCGCCGTCGAGCGCGAAGGCCGAGTTCGAGCCCGGCGCATAGGCCGAGGCGCGGCCGGGAGCGGTGCCGGGCTGGCCGGAGGGCTGCACGGCATTGGGCTCGGCGGTGTTCGGATCGACCTTGTCGACAGCGCCCGGATCTGCCGGCTGCGATTGCTGGCGGGACCGCTCGACCTGCCGCCAGCGCGTGACGTTGCGCTGGTGACCCTCCAGCGTGTCGGCGAAGGCGTGGCCGCCGGTGCCGTCGGCGACGAAGAACAGATCCTTGGTGCGCGACGGGTTGGCGACCGCCTCCAGAGCCGCGCGGCCGGGATTGGCGATCGGGCCGGGCGGCAGGCCCTCGATCACGTAGGTGTTGTAGGGAGTCGCCCGCTCGATCTCCGAGCGCATGATGCCGCGCCCGAGGGTGCCGCGCCCACCGACCAGGCCGTAGACGATGGTCGGATCGGATTGCAGTTTCATCCGCTTCTGCAGCCGGTTGACGAACACGCCCGCGACCCGCGGGCGCTCGTCGGCGCGGCCGGTCTCCTTCTCGACGATGGAGGCCAGCGTCACCATCTCGGCCGGCGTCTTGACCGGCACTTCGGGGCTGCGACGCTGCCAGATCTGGTTCAGCACCTCGCGCTGCTTGGCGCGCATCAGGTTGAGGATCTGCTGGCGGGTGGCGCCGCGTTCGAACTTGTAGGTGTCGGGGAGAAGCGAGCCCTCGGGCGGCGTCTCGGCGATTTCGCCCGAGAGGATGTCGTTGTCCCCGAGCCGGGCCACGATCTGCTCCGAGGTCAGGCCCTCGGGGAAGGTGATCGCGTGCTGGACCTGACGCCCGTTGGTCAGGGTCTCGATCGTGTCCTTCACGCTCGCATGGGCCTTGAACATGTACTCGCCATGCTTGAGCGGCCCCTTGCCGCCGAATCGGGCGGACATCTCGAACAGGCTCGGATGCTCGATCACACCTTCACGGGCGAGGATGCTGGCGATGTCCGATGTCCCGCTGCGGCTGGGAATCACCACGACCTTGTCGGCGGAGAGCGGCCCCGGCTCGGAGGTCTGGCGATTGAGCAGGGTCAGGCCGATCAGGGCGCCGAGTGCGAGGACGACACCGAGGGTGAGGAACCCGCTGATGGTGGCGAGCAGGCCGCCGCGGCGGCGCTCGGGCTTCTCGGGCGGGGGCGGGGCGACGGTGGGCTTGATGGCCTCGCTCGGGCTGCGCGGCGACGGCCGGTTCGGCAGCGACGGCTCCTCGGAAGCGGGCGGCGGAGACGGCGGCTCTTGTCGTCTGCGAAACATCCGGAATCCTGCTGTGGCCCTACGCGAAGGTCCGTCCAGAGCCTTCCGCGCCGGTCGCTCGACCCGAGGGCCGAGCGCGCGACGCCGCGGCACGATGGACGAAGCCTCGCGTGTCTCTCACGAAACGCACGCTCGTGGACCGGGCGTTTTGCGAGGCAGTGTAAGCAGTTTTGTGGCGAAATGGCGTTGTCTGCGGCAGAGCCGCCGCACCCGACGCGCGTTCAGACCGAAGTTGCCAAGTCTGTCGTCACGCGACCCGGCGCATCAGCAGCGAGGCATTGGTGCCGCCGAAGCCGAACGAGTTCGACAGAACCGTGTCGACGCGCTTGCGCTTGGCCTCGTGCGGGATGAGATCGATCGCGGTCTCGACCGACGGATTGTCGAGGTTCAGCGTCGGCGGCATGACGCCGTCGCGGATGGCGAGGACGGAGAAGATCGCTTCCACCGCCCCGGCCGCGCCGAGCAGATGGCCGATGGCCGACTTCGTGGACGACATCGATGCCTTGGAGGCGGCATCGCCGAGCAGGCGCTCGACGGCCTTCAGTTCCAGCTCGTCGCCGAGCGGCGTCGAGGTGCCATGCGCGTTGATGTAGTCGATCTCGGACGGGTCGATCCCGGCCCGCTTCACCGCCGCCTTCATGCAGCGGTAGCCGCCGTCGCCGTCCGGGGCCGGCGAGGTGATGTGGTAGGCGTCGCCCGAGAGGCCGTAACCGATCACCTCGGCGTAGATCTTGGCGCCGCGCGCCTTGGCGTGCTCGTACTCTTCCAGCACGACGATGCCCGCGCCTTCGCCCATGACGAAGCCGTCGCGGTCGCGGTCGTAGGGCCGGGAGGCCTTGGTCGGCTGGTCGTTGAAGCCGGTCGAGAGCGCGCGGCAGGCGGCGAAGCCCGCCAGCGACAGCCGGTTGACCGGTGCCTCGGTCCCGCCGGCCACCATCACGTCGGCGTCGCCCAGCGCGATCAGCCGCGAGGCGTCGCCGATGGCGTGCGCGCCGGTGGAGCAGGCGGTGACGACCGCGTGATTCGGGCCCTTCAACCCATGCTGGATCGAGACCTGCCCCGAGGCGAGGTTGATGATTCGGCCGGGAATGAAGAAGGGCGAAATGCGCCGCGGACCCTTCTCGTGGAGGGTCACGGAGGCGTCGTAGATCGTGCCGATGCCGCCGATGCCCGAACCGATCAGGACGCCGCTGGCCTCCTGATCCGCGTCGGATTTCGGATGCCAGTCGGCATCGTCGAGCGCTTGGCCGGCGGCGGCCATGGCGTAGACGATGAAAGGATCGACCTTGCGCTGCTCCTTGGCCTCCATCCACAAATCGGGATTGAAGGTGCCGTTGGAGCCGTCGCCGAAGGGCAGCGTGCAGGCGATCCGGCACGCCAGGTCGTCGGTCTGGAACGCGGTGACCGCGGAGGCTCCGCTGTCACCGGCGATGAGGCGGCTCCAGGTATGCTCGACGCTGCCACCCAGCGGCGAAACCATCCCCAGCCCCGTGATCACCACCCGCCGCATTGCCCGATCCCAACCGATCCGCTTGAGTCCCTAAAGGACGCTTTTGCCCTGAAGGACCGTTCCGTCCCGCAGGGCGCTTGGTTCAAAACGTGACGGCGCGCGGGGCCTCATCGACCCCGCCCGCACGAGCCCACCGCCTCAGGCGGAGTTCTTCTCCAGGAACTTGATCGCGTCACCGACCGTTTGAATGGTCTCGGCCGCGTCGTCCGGAATCTCGACGTTGAACTCCTCCTCGAACGCCATCACCAGCTCGACGGTGTCGAGGCTGTCGGCGCCGAGATCGTCGATGAAGTTGGAGGCCTCGGTGACCTTCTCAGGCTCGACGCCCAGGTGCTCGACGACGATCTTCTTCACGCGCTCGGCGATATCGCTCATCGTTGTTGGTCCTCGTCTTCTCGATCGTGATGGTGTGTGCTTCTAACGAAAGCGCCGTGGCCGCCTCACCCACTTCGGGGCTTGTTCTGGACGGCCGGTGTTCGATCGCGCGTGGTTTGGAAAAAGCCGCAACCCGCTGAACCGTCAACTCCCCTGCACGGCTGAGCCGGGTGTTAACACAGGGTTTCAGCTCTGGCGAGTGGCGGTTCAGAAAGCGTTCATCGCCGTGGTTTTCCGGTTGGAACACCTCTTTGTGGACATTCTCAGTACATCGCCATGCCGCCATTGACGTGCAGCGTTTGGCCCGTCACGTAACCCGCTTCTTCCGAGGCGAGATAGACTGCGGCGGCACCGATTTCGGCGCCCGTGCCGAGTCGGCCGGCGGGTACGCGGGTGAGAATCGTCTCACGCTGCTTCTCGTTGAGCGCGTCGGTCATCGCGGAGCTGATGAAGCCGGGCGCGATGCAGTTCACCGTGATCCCGCGCGTCGCGACCTCGGCTGCCAGGGCCTTGGTCATGCCCACCAGCCCGGCCTTGGCCGCCGCGTAGTTGCCCTGGCCCGGATTGCCGGTCGCGCCGACGACCGAGCCGATGCCGATGATACGGCCGTAGCGGCGCTTCATCATCCCTCTGAGCGCGGCCCGCGAGAGCCGGAAGGCGGCGGTCAGGTTGACGTTGAGCACCGCCTCCCATTCCTCGTCTTTCATCCGCATGAAGAGGTTGTCGCGGGTGATGCCGGCGTTGTTGATCAGGATGTCGAGGCCGCCGAGCGCTGATTCGGCAGCCGGAAGCAGCGCCTCCACCGCCTCCTTGTCGGCAAGGTTGGCCTCGACCACCGCGACGCGCTCGCCGCCGAGTTCCGCCGCCAGCTCGTCGAGCACCGCGCGGCGGGTGCCGGACAGCGCGACGTGGGCGCCCTGCGCGTGCAGCGCCCGGGCGATCGCACCGCCGAGTCCGCCGGTCGCGCCGGTGACGAGGGCCTTGCGGCCGGTGAGGTCGAACATGATGTCGGCTCTTCTGGTCGTCGTGGAAATTCGGAGTGCCTCGTAAAGCGCCCGATCGTTGATCGCCGCCCCTCCGGGTCCGACGGCGCATCGGGCGTTTCGTGAGAGACGCTCAGGCGTAGGCGGCGACGTCGTCGGGGGTGCCGACCGCGCTCGCGGTCGCGTTCGGTGCAATCCGCTTGACGAGGCCGGTCAGCACCTTGCCGGCGCCGAGTTCGAAGAAGCGATCGACGCCCGCCTCGGCCATGGCGGCGACGCTCTCGCTCCAGCGCACGGTGCCGGTGACCTGGGTAATCAGCGCATTGCGGATCGCGTCCGGCTCGGTGAGCGGGCCGGCGGTGACGTTGGCATAGACCGGCACGGCGGGGGCGTGCATCGGCACCTCGGCCAGCGCCCGGCGCATCGCTTCGGCGGCGGGCGCCATCAGCGCGCAGTGGAACGGGGCGGAGACGTTGAGGAGCACCGCGCGGCGCACGCCGCGGCTCTGCGCCAGCGCCATCGCCCGTTCCACCGCCTCCCGGTGGCCGGAGAGCACGACCTGCCCCCCACCGTTGTCGTTGGCGACATCGCAGACCAGACCCTGCGCCGCCTCGCCGGCGATGTCGCGGGCGGTGGCGAGGTCGGGCCCGATCAGCGCGGCCATGGCGCCGATGCCCGGCGCGACAGCCCGCTGCATCGCCTCGCCGCGAATCCGCAGCAGGCGGGCGGTATCGGAGATCGAGAAGGTGCCGGCGGCGGCAAGCGCTGAATATTCACCGAGGGAATGGCCGGCGACGAAGGCGGCATCGCGCGTGAGATCCAGGCCGCGCTCGGCCTCGAGCGTGCGCAGCACAGCGAGGCTCGCTGCCATCAGCGCCGGCTGAGCGTTGGCCGTCAGCGTCAGCTCGTCGGACGGACCCTCGAACATCAGGCGCGAGAGGTTCTGGCCGAGCGCCGCATCGACCTCCTCGAACACCTGCCGGGCGGCCGGAAACGCTTCGCTCAGCGCCTTGCCCATGCCGACGGCTTGGCTGCCCTGACCCGGAAAAATGAACGCTCGCGTCATGTCGTCCCGTCGCCGTGGCGCCGGAACGGATGCACCGGCGGATCGGTGTCCCGTCCGATGTCACGCGGTACCGTCGCAGTCACGAGAGGGACTGGCAGTACCCGGATCGTCGGGAGCGCCGTTTAAGGTGCGGCGCAGTCGCATCACGTGCGGCGAGTGTCAACAATGCGCTGCACAAGATCAGATCGGCGGAAAAGCCAAGCTCGACCACGGAATCACGTGCCCGATCACGGTCGAGCTTGGCCTGCGCCCTCGAACATTATCGATGTCGCGACCAGAACCGGGTTCATTTCCGCGCATTGATCCAAAGGCCCTCGCTTGGACGGGCCCTGCGAGACACACCCCATGTTCCGCACGATGTATCCCCAGGAGGCGGTCGGGCACGCCCATGCCCTGATCGGTGCCTACGAGACCGCCCATGCCGGGCTCGCCCGAATCTCGCACGAGTTCCGCCGCGACCTGTGCGTCACCCTGGACAGACTCGGTCCCGGCGCGGCGCCCTATCTGCGGGCCGTCCGCAGCGATCTTGAAGATCGCACCTCGGCGGCGCGTGCGACGTGGCCGCTCTGGATCGACCGGCTCACCGACCCGATGATCGATCGCCGCCTGATCGCGTCCCGTGCGCTGCTCGATGCCGTCGAGAGCGAAGCCGACGCCCGTGGGATGATTCTCTGATGATTACCGTCCCGAAGCCTTGGTGGCCGGTTTCGGGGGACGGCGTTCCCGGCGCCGTTCGACCGGGGCCGGGGCGTAGCGTACCTCACAAGACTTCCGATCTCTGGCCGTTCTTTCTCTGGCGATGACGGCGCAGCGGGAATTTTTTGAGAGACACTAAGCGGCGACGCGCAGGCTCGGCCGGCGCGAGCGCTCGGCGAGGTCGGCGCGCGCCCGGTCCAGCGCCTCGGCGACGCCGAGGGCGGCTCGTGCGATCTCCGCATCGGAATGCTCGGCGGTGACGTGCATCCGCAGGCGGCTGGCCTCGGCTGACGCGGTGAGATCGACCAGCAGGCCGAGTTCGATCAGGCGCGGTGCGGCAAGGCGGGCGAGTTCGCCGGAGCCGATCGCGACGGAGACGCTGGTGCAGGGCTCGCCGCAGACGGTCAGCGCCCGCTCCCGCAGGGCCGTACGCAGGTTCAGCACGTTGCGCATCAGCCGGGCGCGGCGTTCACACCCGTCGGCCTCGTCGAGGATGGCGAACGCCTTGAGGATCACCGCGATCTGAATCGGCGAGAGGGCCTGCGCTTCGGCCTCGGCGGCCCGCAGACAGGCCGTGACCGCGCGGGTGCGGGCGGCGACGAAGCCGCCGTTCGAGGCGAAGCTCTTCGAGAAGCTGCCGGTCACCAGATCGGCCTTGCCCAACATGTCCTGAAGGCCGAGATGGCCGCGCCCGTCCTCGCCGAGACAGCCCAGATCTTGGGTGACGTCGACGAGGAGAGTTGCGCCGTACTCGTCACAGAGCGTGCGCAGGGCGGCGAGGTCCGGCGTGCCGGAATCGAGCGGCGACAGGCTCTCGGTCACGACGAGGATACCGTTCTCGGCGTCGCGCGCCCGGATGGCCCGGAGCCGGGCGCGGCAATGCCCGGCATCGAGATGGCGGAACGGGTGGAGGTTTGCGGTGGCGGCCTCGGCACTCTCCCGGAGGCCGCTCCGGATGGCGGCATCGATCACCACGTGGTCCGTCGAGCGCACGAGGCCGCGGATGACGGTGCGGGCCGCGGCACGGCCGGTCGCGCAGAGCAGAGCCTCCTCCATCTGAAGGAAGTCGGCGATCCGGCGCTCCAACGCCACCGAATCACCGGCCTCGGCCGCGGCGCAGACGCTGCGCACGCCGAAGCGGCGCAGGGTGTCGGCGGCGGTGGCCACGATGTCCGGGTGGGTCGAGAGGCCGAGGCAATCCTGCGAGGCGAAGTCGAGCCCACGGAGGGGACGGTCGCCGAACGAGGCGGCCTTCGGGAGAAGGTGGGTGCCGTCCGTGCGATCCCGCTCCGTCGCGTCGGTCTGTTCACGATGTCTCATGCCATCCCGTCCGATGCCGCGTCGATCTCGAGATCCGACTTTCGGCGGTGGCGGCTTGCCATCGGGTTAAACGGCAACGGTCCAGAGGAAATGCATCGGCGCGTATTTAACGAAATGCTTCTTTCGCCATTTCGAACTGATCGCCGATTTCCCGCTTCAGTGTCTAGATGAAGGGGGCGACGGCCCGGCTAAACTTATCGAAACGTGAATCCAGCCTGCCGGAAATCTTTCGCAAACCATTTTGGCGCGACTGGGACGGGCTGCTCCCCTCGTCGATGGTGAATGCCGCCGCTCTCGAACGGTTGGGGGGCACCCCCTTGTTCAAGGGGCGCCCCCGAGCGTCGTAATCGGGTTCCGCGTCGGATCAGATCACCGGAAGCCCCGTCATGCTCGCGCCGATCCTGTAGCCGTCGCCGAAGAGGGCTTCGTGCGCGAAGTAGTAGACGCCGAGGAACAGCATCAGCGCACTGGCATAATAGACCGGCGTCAGAATGACGTCCCGGCGGGTGGCGGGGACCCGGGCGTCGTCGGCGGCGATGGCGATCAGGACCGCGATGATGCCCGAGTGCCCGATGGCGTCGATCTTGCCGAATTCGAAGATGGCCGAGATGAAGACCGCCGTCAGGATGATCGCCGAGGCGCGGCGCACCAGGGGCGTCCAGATCAGGGCGAAGGCCAGCGTGAACTCGATGATGCCGGCGGCCTGCATGAAGAGTTCCGGCGAGGCGCCCATCGTCATGGCCGGCTTGGCGGCAATGAGCGGGTCGGTCCAGTGCGGGTAGGCCCACTTCTCGACCGAGGCCCACATCAGGGTGATCGCGGCGGCGATGCGTACCACGTCGATCGGGCGCTGGCCGAACAGGTCGCGGTCCAGGGCGGTCAGGGCGAGGAAGGCGGCCACGCCGAGGAACACCGGATAATCGGCAAGGTGGAAGACGCCGTAGTTCCAGACGGCGAAGCCGAAGAGGAACACGATGCCGGCGGCGGTGAAGGGGAGGGTGCGCTTCCAGAGGAGCCCGGCGGCCATGGCGAGCTGGAGCCACGGGATCCAGGCGACATCGGTCTTCAGCTCCGGCGTCAGGATGATGCCGCCGAGGTTCCAAAGCGAGACGAGGAAGAAGCCGACCACCGCCCGCACGATCAGGCCGCTGTTGACCCGAGCGAAGGCAGTCACGCGGTCCAGCGCGTTGAGGAGCGCGGTGCCGAGCGGCGTGCCCTCCATGAGACAGCCGGCCATCAGGCAGACGAGCGCCAATCCGGTGAGAAGCTCGAAGTCGGTGCAGAGGACCTGCTCGAGGCCCCGGGGCTGCCCGGCGACATCGAACGCACAAAACCATTTGACGTGGGCGCTGGCCGCCCCCGTCCCGAAAATCAGGAAGCCTGCTGCGCCTGCAAGCATGAGAGGAGAGCGCACCCAGAAGCTGGACACGTGAGACATGGAGCCGCCGAAACGGGAGGGAAGTTCGTTGTGCAGGAAAAACTTAACGCAATCCGATGGGTCGCGCTAAGGCTTTGTTTACCCACTTGAACGAATGGTTAACGGGGATTGTGTAACAAAGGTTATGCAACCTCGGGGCGCCGAATCCGCCTTGTCGGCGCGTCGTTTTCCCAGGGGGTTCGGCTAACCTGTGGAGAACGGGGGTAGCGGGGATGCCCGGCAGCGCGGCAGGCGCGTTAACGCCATCGAAGGCCGTGTTGAGGACGGCTGGACCGGCGCCGCGCTGGTCGCTCGATCGGGACAAGGAATGATTGCACTGCTCAGCCTGGTCAGCCTGACCTGCGGCCTCGCTCTCGCCGGACAGGCGCCGCGCTTTCCCGGCTGGACGGCCCGGATGGAGATGGCCGGCGGGCTCTCGCTCGTGACGGGTCTCGCCACGGTCGGCGCCGGCCTAGGGGCCTATTGCGGCTGAGCCGCGCCTGAGCCCGGACCACGGGAGGACCGGATCACAGGATCACACGTCCGGGTTCAATCGCGCCGCCTCAGAAGGCTCGCGAAGAACCCGTCGAGGCCACCCGCCCGCCCGGTGCCGCCCACGACGTGACTCGGTAAGGTGCGCAGATCGCCCGATGCGTCGATCAGCTCGGCATGGCCGGACAACCGGTCGGGCGTGATCGCGATCCGCTCGAAGTCCGGATTGCGGGCCAGGAACGCCGTGACCTGCGCGCTGCCTTCCTCGGGCTCAAGGGAGCAGGTGCAGTAGACCAGGCGACCGCCGGGGCGCGTCAGCCGCGCGGCCTTGTCGAGCAGGCGGCGTTGCAGGCCGGCCAAGCGGATCACGTCCGCCTCGCTCTTCGTCCAGACGACATCGGGATGGCGGCGGATGGTGCCGGTCGCCGAGCAGGGCGCATCGAGCAGCACCGCGTCGAAGGGCGCGTCCTCCGGCAAGGCGAGGGCATCGGCGGTGACCACCTCGGCGGAAAGACCGAGGCGTTCGAGGTTCCGCCCGAGGCGTTCGAGCCGCACGGCCGAACGGTCCACCGCCGTGACCACCGCGCCTGCGGCAGCCATCTGGGCCGTCTTGCCGCCGGGCGCCGCGCAGAGATCGACGACGCGCTCGCCCGAGACAGGCGCCAGCAGCCGCACCGGCAGCGCGGCGGCGGCATCCTGCACCCACCATGCGCCCTCCGCGTAGCCGGGAAGCTCGGCCACCGCCTGCCGCACCTCGGCGAGCCGTACCGATCCGAGATCGAGCCGGATTCCCCCGAGCCGTTCGGCCCAGGTCTCGGGATCGTTCGGAACCGTGAGATCGACGGCCGCGCCTTCGAGATGCGCGACGGCGATCCGGCGCGCGGCCTCCTCGCCATAGGCGGCCCGCCAGCGCCGGGCGAGCCAGTCCGGGGTGTTGTGGGCGAGCGGATCGCTCTCCTGCTCCCGGATCGCGTCTCGCTCGCGTGCGATCCGGCGCAGAACGGCGTTGACGAGGGGCACGAGGTGCTGGAGTTGCGGATCGGCTTTCGCGAGGCGCACCGAGAGATCGACGGCGGCGTGGTCGGCCACCGCCAGATCGAGGATCTGCGCCGCACCCGTTACGAGCAAGGCGAGAAGGTGGGGCCGGTCTTCCGGCAAGCCGTCCCGCAGGCGGGCGGCGAGCGCCGCCCGGATGAAGCCGAGGCGGCGGAAGCTCGCCGTGGCGATTGCCCGAGCAAGCGCGGCTTCCCCGGCATCCAACCCCGCCCCGCGGGCGGCCTGGGCGAGCGCGTCCTCGAGCGCGAGGCCGCGGGCGGGCCCGAGCAGGGTCGCCACCGCTTCCCGCGCCGCGTGGCGCGCCGCGAGGCCGGGAACCGACGGGTCGAAGGGGGGCGGCGGGCGGCGGTTGGGGGGCGGTGCCACGCGTAAAGGGCCGTTCTGGTCTAAAAGGGATCGGCGGGGTCTCGCCCCGGAGCCGACGCAGTCACATCTGTCGGCGAGGGATGCAAGCAATGAAGGAGATCGGCATGACGCAGGCGAATGCCAAGGAGAAGGACGCGGCCTCGCGCGCCCTTTCCCCGGCGGCACAGCGCGCGCTGGCGGAAGCGGCTGAGCGGCGGGCGGCGATTGACGCCCGCGCGGCCAAGATCGCCGAGCGGCCCGAAACGCTGGGACGCGGCGGCCTGGAGCCTGTCCGCTACGAGGACTGGGAAGTGAAGGGCCTCGCCAGCGACTTCTGACCGGACGCCGACCCTGGTCCCTCGAAGGACATGCGGCGTCGAAAGCGAATCAACCGAACTGCTCGCGCAGAATGCGCTCTTCCAGGCTGTGGCCGGGGTCGTGCAGCAGCACGAGATCGGTGGCGTGGTCGAGCCATGTCTCCACGGTGCAGACCCGGCGGAACTCGGTGTGGTCGGCCACCGCCGCCACGGGGCGGTGTTCGGCGTCGATGACGTCGATGCGGATGCGCGCGTGGTTCGGCAGCAACGCGCCACGCCAGCGCCGGGGCCGGAAGGCCGAGATCGGCGTCAGCGCCAGGAGATGCGCGTTGAGCGGCAGGATCGGGCCGCCGACCGAGAGGTTGTAGGCAGTCGAACCCGCGGGCGTGGCGGCGAGGATGCCGTCGGCGATGAGTTCCGGCAGGCGCACATGGTCATCCACCGAGACCCGCAGCTTCGCAGTCTGGTGGGTCTGGCGCAGCATGTAGACCTCGTTGATCGCCCGCGCCGTGTGGCTGTTCCCCTCGGTGTCGGTGGCGATCATCGTCATCGGGTGGATCGTCGAACGCTTGGTCGCCTCCAGCCGTTCGAGCAGGCCTTCTTCCCGGAACTCGTTCATCAGGAAGCCGACCGTGCCGCGGTTCATGCCGTAGATCGGCTTGGGCGCGTCCATGAAGCGGTGCAGCACCTGAAGCATCAGGCCATCGCCGCCGAGCGCGACGACGACATCCGCCTCCTCGGGCGAGACGTGGTCGTAGCGGCGCATCAGCAGGTCCGCCGCCTCCCGCGCATCGGCCGTGGGGCTCGCCACGAAGGCGATCCGTGAAAAGCGACGCGGCATCCGTGCTGTCAGCCCTGTTGACGGGAAGAGGCCGAGCCGGTCTCACTCGGGGTTCGAGCCGACCACCCGCGAACGGGCGCCGGCCTGCCGAGGGAGAGCCATAGCATGGAGCGACCGCTCCTCGTCTACACGACCTTTCCCGATGCCCCGACCGCGCTCGACGTCGGGGAAGCCCTCGTGCGCGCCCGCCTCGCGGCCTGTGTGAACGTGATCCCGGGGATGCAGTCGGTCTATGCCTGGAAAGGCGCGGTCGAGCGCGGCACGGAGGTCGTCGCGATCTTCAAGACTCGAGAGGGCCGGGCCGACGCCCTGGCGGCGGAACTGAAGCGGCGTCACCCCTACGAAACTCCGATCATCCTGCATCTACCGGTCTCGGGAGCCGACCCGGACACGGCGGCCTGGATCGCGTCGGAAACCGGCCCCGGCTGATCGAGCCGATTCGACCCGTCATGCGAAGGGCGCGGACCCCGTCACCGGAGCCGCGCCCTTGAGACGGCGCTCGAGCGCTTCAGGCGCCGAGGAGGGGTGAGAACGCGCGCTGCCGGTGAGCGATGCTCGCCTCGTAGCGCTCGGCCTGCAGCCTCGTCAGGCCCGAGACCAGGGCCATCGACCCGCGATAGACGGTGTAGGTGCCGTCATGAGTCGGTTTCACGCGAATGAGCTCGGACATGGGACCTCTCCCTGCCAGGGGTCAACTTCGAACGCGTTACGATGGGGGCAGGTTAATCGGTTGTTCATGTCTTGCAAGCCGCTTCGAGCTTCGCGTTGGACAATATTTTTGTTGCGCTGCAAGAAGAGCCGACTTGTTCTGCAGTGCGGCTGCGGCCGCCGAACATAAAATCGATTTCATTCCGAATTCCTTCGCCAGCTTGGCCGCACATGCGGTGGCCGGCAGCATTCGTGGTGCGCATGGTGTCGGGCGCTGTGCGTCCTCGATGGATGTCGGGTTTTGGCGCAGCGAAATGCGGGCCGTCGGCGGAGGTCTGTCGCGGTGCAAATGTTGCATCAACACTTTGCCTGTATGGTCGGCTTCAAGAAGCCTTATGCCATGGGGCCCCATGCCGGATTCCCAGACCCAGATCGCCGATCTCCCCTTCGAGCTGACAACCGACGACGAAGCGGCGCTTATCGCGCGGCGTGAGGAGCGGACGTCCACGAACTGGATCGCGCTCATCCGGCTGTTCGACGGCACCGAGATCCCCTGCAACGTCAAGGATATCTCAAAATCCGGGGCCAAACTCGGCGTGCCCGCGGCGTATGAATTGCCGGCCTCGTTCATGATCAGAATTATCGGCCGGGATTTCGTGCTGAGGGTCAATCTCGCATGGCGGCAGGGCAATTACGCAGGCGTGCGCATCGAGCGCATCGCCAAGCTGCCGGTCGCCGAAGAGAAGAAGCCACCGGCCGACGAGCCGGCTTCGAAGTCGAACCCGAATTACAGCTCCATCGGCACGCGCCGCAGCCGCCTCTCGCCCGGGTGAGACGATGGCGCTACGAGCGGGCGTTGGGGGGCGCGCTTCTGCGGACCCGGAGAGACGCACCCGTGGCGGTGACCCTCCGGTTCAAAGGTCTCGGCTCGTTTGTTCGGCAGCGCCCTTGCAAGGCGTCGCCATGAACCGATAACCCACCGTGCCGGAGGCTTCCGAGCTTCGGCAACCTCTCGGGTGCGAGCCGCGGGGCCGCAGGAGCCGTTTCTGCCGCCGACCGGCACTTCGAATCCCGCGCGAAACAATCCTGCGCGAAACATGGGAGCCGCGCTTGGCCACCATCATCCCCGTCTCGCCCTTCGATTACGTCGTGTTCGGCGCGACCGGCGACCTGACGCAGCGCAAGCTCCTGCCAGCCCTCTATCAACGCTATCGCGACGCTCAGATCCCCGAGACGAGCCGCATCATCGGCGCCTCGCGCAGCCACATGAGTGTGGAGGAGTTCCGGGAGCACGCCCGCGATGCCCTGAAGAGCTTCGTGCCGCCGGCCGAGATCGACGATGCGCGCCTCGCCGGCTTCCTCGATCACCTGTTCTACGTGGCGGTCGATGCCCTGGGCGATGAGGGCTGGGACGACCTCAAGAGCCTGCTCGACGAACGCCCCGACCGGATCCGGCCCTACTATCTCGCCACCTCGCCCGATCTCTACGGCTCGATCTGCCGCAGCCTCGACCGTTACGGGCTGATCGGTGAGAACAGCCGCGTCGTGCTCGAAAAGCCGATCGGCAAGGACCTGAAATCGGCCCGCGCCATCAACGACGCCGTCGGCGCGGTGTTTCCCGAGAGCCAAATCTTCCGCATCGACCACTATCTCGGCAAGGAGACGGTGCAGAACCTGCTGGCCCTGCGCTTTGCCAACACGATCTTCGAGCGGCTCTGGAACGCCGACGTGATCGACCACGTGCAGATCACGGTGGGCGAGACGGTCGGCGTCGAGGGGCGCGGCGGCTACTACGACACCTCCGGTGCGCTGCGCGACATGGTGCAGAACCATATCCTCCAGCTCCTCTGCCTCACGGCGATGGAGAGCCCGATCTCGCTCGACGCGAACTCCGTGCGGGACGAGAAGCTGAAGGTGCTGCGCGCCCTCAAACCCATCACCGCCGCCGACGTGCAGAGCGTGACCGTGCGGGGGCAGTACGTGGCGGGCGCCGTCAGCGGCAGGCCGGTGGAGGGCTACCACACCGACCTCGGCAACAGTGCCGCGAGCCGCACCGAGACCTTCGTCGCCCTCAAGCTCGAAGTGCGCAGCGGGCGCTGGGCGGGGGTGCCGTTCTACGTTCGCACCGGCAAGCGCCTGCCGAAGAAATTGTCCGAGATCGTGGTGCAGTTCCGCGCCTCGCCCTTCTCGATCTTTCCGACGGACGCCTTCGGGCGCGAGCCGAACCGCCTCGTCATCCGGCTCCAGCCGGAGGAGGGGATGAAGCTCGAAGTGATGACCAAGGATCCGGGTCCCGGCGGCATGCGCCTGCGCCCGACCAATCTCGACATCTCGTTCGAGGAGACGTTCAAGCAGCGCTACCCCGACGCCTACGAGCGCTTGCTGATGGACGTGGTGCGCGGCAACGCCACCCTGTTCATGCGCCGCGACGAGGTGGAGGTGGCCTGGGCCTGGGCCGACACCTTGCTCAAGGCCTGGGCCGACCGTCCAGACCCGCCGCGCCCCTACGCCGCCGGAAGCTGGGGACCGACCGCCTCGATCGCGCTGATCGAGCGCGACGGCCGTACTTGGCATGAGGAAATCGGCTGACGCCGAATCGGCATGAGAGGATCGGCTGAGGCCGGTCACGCCTCCAGCGGCGGCTCGGTCGGCCGGTCGATGATGCGGCGGCCGAACAGGCTCGCCACCAGCTCGACGAGCGCCCGGGCGCTGCGCCCGCGCTCGTCGAGAAAGGGGTTCAGCTCCACCACGTCCAGGGAGCCGACCAGCTCCGAATCGCACAGCATCTCCATGATGAGATGCGCCTCGCGGAACGTTGCCCCGCCCGGCACCGTCGTGCCGACGCCCGGCGCGATGGCAGGGTCGAGGAAGTCAACGTCGAAGCTGACATGCAGGTGGCCGTTCGCGGCCGCGACCCGATCGAGGATGCGGCGCAGCGGCGCGACCACGCCGAACTCGTCGATGGTCCGCATATCGATGACGTTCACCTGCCGCTGCGCGACGATGGCCCGCTCGCCGGCATCGATCGAGCGCAGGCCGAACAGGTGAATGCGCCGCGGATCGAGCAGCGGGCGTTCGCCACCGTCGAAGAGGTCGTCGAAACCGGGCTCGCCGCACAGGGCGGCCAGCGGCATGCCGTGCACGTTGCCGGAGGGCGATGTCTCCAAGGTGTTGAAGTCGGCATGGGCGTCGAGCCACAGCACGAAGACCGGCCGCCCGCTGCGGCCGCAATGGCGTAGCGCGCCATCGATCGAGCCGAGCGACAGACTGTGGTCGCCGCCTGCCACGAGCGGCAGGCTTCCGCCGTCCAGGGCCGTTTCCACCGCCCGCGAGATCTCGGTCATCCAGGCGCGGATCGCCGGCAGGTCGCGCTGGCCCGGCGTGCAATCGGGAGCGAGATCGCCCTGGTCGCGGACCGTGAAGCCCAGATCCCGAATCACCCGCAGCAATCCGGCGGTGCGCAGGGCCGCCGGACCCATCACGGCCCCGGGCTCGCTCGTTCCGATCTCGATCGGTGCGCCGATGAGGTCGATGGTGGACGGTGCGGGCATGGAGGCTTCCGTTTGAGCAGGGCGGGTCGGACTCTTCGCCGGACCGGGCGTGGCAACACGGCTGCGCCACGCCCGGCCGACGCCCTTTTGTCTTACGAGCAGGGAAAAGGTGCCAAGGACGGGCCAAATCCCTCGAAGCAGACCCTCCGCCATGACGACGACCGGACGATTACGGTCCGGCGTGGAGCCGGCCGATCTGCGGGCCATCGGCGAGTTCGGGGTGAGGCGTCGCATCGACATCGCCCATCACGGGATCGCGACGCACCCGCCGGGCTGATCCTCAGAGGGCCGCGATTCGGCCGCCTTCGGCCCGGGTCATGCCGGCCATTTCGCCGATCGCCGCCAGCGTGTCCCGCTCGGCCTCCCGTGCGACCTCGGCGAGGCGCTCGGGCGTCGGCATCGGCAGGCGTACCAGCACGAGGGTGCCGATCCCTTCCTCGGAGCGGATGCGCAGCGACCCGCCATGCAGCTCCGCGGTGGAGCGGGCGATGGCGAGGCCGAGGCCGGAGCCCTTGTAGCTGCGAGTCAGGTTGGTCTCGACCTGCTCGAACGGCCGGCCGAGCTTGGAGATCGCCGTCTTCGGGATGCCGATGCCGGTATCAGCGATGAACAGGTGGACGAAGCTGTTGCAGGAGCGCCCGCGCAGGGCGACGCGCCCCCGCTCCGGGGTGAACTTCACCGCGTTCTGGATGATGTTGAGCAAGATCTGCTGGAGCGCCCGTTCGTCGGCCAGCACGTGCAGGGTGCCGGCGAGTTCGAGATCGATGGAGACGGATTTGCTCGCTGCCTCCTTGGCCACCAACGTCAACGCGGAGGCGAGGGCCGTGCCGAGGTTGATGTCGCGGCGCACGAGCTTCACCCGCTTCGCCTCGATGCGCGACATATGGAGGATGTCGTCGATGACCGAGAGCAGGTAGGTGCCGCTCTGCTGGATGTCGCGGCAATAATCGGCGTAGCGGGGTGAGCCGAGCGATCCGTAGACCTCGCTCTCCATCAGCTCGGCAAAGCCCATGATGGCGTTGAGCGGCGTGCGCAGCTCGTGGCTCATATTGGCCAGGAACTCGGACTTGGCCTGATTGGCGATCTCGGCGCGGGCCTTCTGGTCGAGATGACGCTCGGCGAGGTCGGCGAGCTGCTGCGTCTGGGTTTCCAGGGTGCGACGGGACCGCTTGAGATCCTTGACCGTCTCGATCAACTCGCGTTCCGACGTGACGAGCTGCTCCTGGTGGCGCTTGAGGCTCGTGATGTCGGTTCCGACCGAAACGTAACCGCCGTCCTTGGTCCGCCGCTCGCTGACCTGGAGCCAGCGTCCGTCCGTCAGTTCCACCTCGAAGGTGCGCGACGGGCCGCGTTCCGAACCCGGAATGCCCCGGCGCACGGGGGGGAGGGCGCCCCGTCCCATGATCTCGTCGTAGCGGCGGCCGGGCACCGCATCCTCGCTGGCCAGCGCGTGCAGGTCGCGGAACTTCGAGTTGCAGAGCACCAGCCGGTTGCTGGCGTCCCACAGCACGAAGGCTTCGGAGACCGCCTCCACCGCGTCGCGCAGGCGCATGTCGGCGGTGGCGGTGAACTCGGCGAGGCGGCGTTGCTCGGTGACATCCATGGCGATGCCGACGAGATGGCGGCTGCCGTCGACCGCATCCTCGACGATCTCCGCGCGGGTGCGCAGCCAGATCCACCCGCCGGACGCGTCGCGGATGCGGAACTCGTGATCGACGGTCGCGTGGCTCGCGGCGAGGTGGCGGGCGAGGCTGTAGAGGTCGCCGTCCTCGGCGTGCAGCAGGGCGTTCACGTCGCCGAAGGAGAGAAGATCCTTTTCCGGCGTGTAGCCGAGAAGGGCGTACATCGAGTCGGACCAGAAGATCGTGCCGCGGGCGATGTCCCAATCCCAGAGGCCGCAGCGGCCGCGGCCGAGCGCCGTGTCGAGGCGCTGCTTGACGAGATCGCAGACCTCGTCCGCCGCCTGCGCCCGCTGCGTCTGCAGGATGTAGGCGGTGGCCATGCCCGCCAGCACCAGGCCGATGGCCGAGAGTGAGACCGCGTGGTGGCCGAACATCCGCCACCAGTTGTCGGCCAGCGGCTCGAACCTCTGGACGACCGCGACTTCGCCCATCCCGTCGGACAGGCGGCGGGCCGCGACGACCGCCTGACCGCCGGCCTGGAGATTCACCGTCATCGCCCCGGCGCTCTCGCCGAGGATGGCGATGGGCTCGCCCTCGGCGAGATACCCGGCGAAGGTTTCGGCCGGGGCGGGTGCGGGATAGGCGGCGCGAATCCGGCCGCCGGGGCCGATCACCAGAACTTCGCGGCCGGCTGGCAGAAGATGGACCGGCAGCACGCGCTCGAGCCGCGTCTCGGTGGCGGACGACGCGTTCGACAAGGCGAGCGCGGCGAGGCGCGCGAAGGCTTCGACCTCGCGGGTGGCCACGCGCATCGCCTCATCGTGGCGCCCGCGCATCTGCAGAGCCGCCACGCCCAGCAGCGTGAGCATGAAGACGACGAGCAGAGCCGGAAGCGCGTAGCGAAGCCACGTCTCCGCCCGGATGAGGCGGGCCTGGGCAGTGCCGGTCGTACGTTGGATCCCGAGGATCGTGTCCGCGCGTACGCGCGCGGACAGGGACGCGGACACCGCCCCCGACATATCGACACCTCTGCACTGTTTGGAAACTGCGCCTTGGCCTGAGCCGCGTCGGCTGCTTCGAATCGTATTCACAATGGACATCGCGGGCCGGCGTTTGTCCACGCCGATTTTGGGGTGGAGAATTGACACCGCGCGGCCGGCGACGGCCGCACGGTGCCGAAACGCTTTCCTCAACAGACCCTTAACTAGCCGGCCAAGCTCCGCGTCCCGATATCGGTCACATCACGAGAAAGTCCGGGCGTGGCCGCGATGCGACGCAGGGCCGTCTCGGCCGCTGCCCGGCGCACCGGTTCCAGCCGCCGCCAGGGGCCGAAGGCGGTCATCAGGCGTGCAGCGACCTGCGGGTTTGTGCCGTCGAGCGCCAGCACGGTCTCGGCCACGAGGGCGTAGCCGGCCCCGTCCGCGCGGTTGAACTGGGTCGGGTTGGCGAGGCTGAAGCTGCCGACGAGGGAGCGCACCCGATTCGGGTTCGTATGGGCAAAGGCCGGGTGGCTCTGAAGGCGGCGGATGCGCGCCACCGTCCCGTCCTCGGGGATCATCGCCTGGATCGCGAACCACTTGTCGAGCACCAGCGGCTCGCTCGCGTAGCGCTCGGCAAAGGCGGACAGCGCCGCCTCCCGCGCCTCGCCCGGCAAGAGCGCGAGGGTGGCAAGCCCGGCGAGGCGGTCGGTCATGTTTGTCGCCCGCGCGATCTGCGCCTGCGCCAGAACCGTGCCGGCCTCCGGGTCGGCGGCGGCGATCAGGTCGAGGGCGGCGTTGCGCAGGGCCCGCCGCCCGGCTGCGGCCGCGTCGGGCGAGAACGGGGTACCCTCCGGCTCGGCCAGAGCCGCGCGGAGGCTCAGGAGTCGGTCCCGCAGGCCCGTGCCGAGGCGGCGGCGCAGATGGCGGCGCGCGGAAGAGATCGCGTCCGGATCGATCTCCGTTCCGATCTCGTCGGCGAGGTCGCCCTCGCTCGGCAGGGCCAGAACCTGTGCGGCGAAGGCCGGGTCGCGCAGGCCCTCCGCATCGAGGAACGCGCCGAGCGCGATGACGAAGTCGTCGGCGCCCGCATCCCCGGCCGTCTCGCCGCGCACCTGCTCCGTCATGAGCCCGAGGGCGATGCGCTGGGCTGCCTCCCAACGGTTGAAGCTGTCGGGGTCGTGGCGCAGCAGGATCAGGCGCGCGTCGTCGCCGAGGGTGCTCTCGACGCGGACCGGGGCGGAGAACGCGCGAAACAGCGAGGGCACGGGTTCCGCGGCGACATTCTTGAAGATCACGGCATCCTCGGCGGTCTCGAGCACGAACACGCCGTCCTCGACCCGCTCGGCGCAGGGGCCATCGAGCGGGCCATCCGGGCCGACGAGGCCGAGGCCGATCGGGATGACGAGGGGCGGCGCATCCGCCCCGGCGCCGGGGCGCGTCTGGCGGAAGGCGAGGCGGTAGGTCCGGGCCGCGGGGTCGTAGGTACCGGAGACGGCGACCCGCGGCGTGCCCGGCCGCTCGTACCATTCGGCGAAGCGCGAGAGGTCGCGGCCCGTCACCGCCGCGAAGGCATCGAGGAAGTCCTCGACGGTGGCGGCCGTCCCGTCGTTGTCGGCGAAGTAGCGGTCCATGCCGGCGCGGAACGCGGTCTCGCCGATCAGCGTGCGCAGCATCCGCACGATCTCGGCCCCCTTCTCGTAGACGGTCGCCGTATAGAAGTTGTTGATCTCGGCATATTGCTTCGGCCGCACCGGGTGGGCGAGCGGCCCGGCATCCTCCGGAAACTGGCGGGCGCGCAGGTTCCGCACCTCGGCGATCCGGTGGACGGCGCGCGAGCGCATGTCGGAGGAGAATTCCTGGTCGCGGAAGACGGTGAGGCCCTCCTTGAGGCAGAGCTGGAACCAGTCGCGGCAGGTGACGCGGTTGCCCGACCAGTTGTGGAAGTACTCGTGGGCGATGATCGCCTCGATTGCCGCGTAGTCGCCGTCGGTCGCGGTCTCCGGGCTGGCGAGGACGTATTTGTCGTTGAAGATGTTGAGGCCCTTGTTCTCCATCGCCCCCATGTTGAAGTCAGACACGGCCACGACGTTGAACACGTCGAGGTCGTAGGCGCGGCCGAACGCCGTCTCGTCCCAGGCCATGGAGCGTTCCACGGCGTCCAGCGCGTAGGCGGCGCGGTCCGCCTTTCCCGGCTCGACATAGACCGCGATCTCGACCGCGCGGCCCTCCACGGTGGTGAAGGGCTTGGCCACCCGGTCGAGCCGCCCGCCCACCAGGGCGAACAGGTAGGCGGGTTTGGGCAGCGGGTCGTGCCACACCGCGTAATGCCGGTCCGTCCCCGGCACCGCGCCCGCCTCGACCGGATTGCCGTTGCCGAGCAGGATCGGGGCAGCCTCCCGCTGCGCCTCGATGCGGGTGGTGTAGACCGACAGCACGTCGGGCCGGTCGAGGAAGTAGGTGATCCGCCTGAAGCCGTCGGCCTCGCACTGGGTGCAGTAGACGCCGTTGGAGCGGTAGAGGCCCATCAGCCGGGTGTTGGCGGTCGGGTCGAGCCGGGTCTCGATCCGCAGGGTGAACGGACGCTGCGGCGGCCTGTGCAGCGTCAGGCCCGAGGCATCGGCCCGGACGGCGTCCGGCGCCAGCGCCTGCCCGTCGAGTTCGAGCGCCAGGAGCGTGAGGTCGTCGCCGTCGAGAACGAGGGGGGCGCCCGCACGGCCCGCCGGGTTCGGGCGCAGCGCCAGGGTTGCGGTCACGCGGGTGTCGTGCGGATCGAGGTGCACGTCGAGTTCGACCCGGTCGATCAGGTGATCGCTCGGGCGGTAGTCTTCGAGGCGAACGGTCGTGGGCGTCTCGGTGCGCATCGGTCTGGGCTCGCCGTCGGGAAAAGCGTCCCGTCTTCTAGAGGCGATCCCTGCCGAGCGGAATCCGTCACGGATCGATCAGGCCGCCGGGACCGCCTGTCTTGCCTGATGCCGAAGAGCGAGCCGGTAGGTCAGGTCGCTCTGCGCCAGGCTGCCCGCGATGAAACGGTCGAACGCGGCGACCCAGTGGGGAGTGAGGTGGATGTAGGCGTTGCGCGGCCCCGAGCGGACGAGGAAATTCCGCTCCTGCGCAACGGTTAGAATGTTGCGCACATGGCTGCGGGAGACGGCGAAGCGCGGCGCGAGATGGACGAGATCCGATCCGCGGATGCGGCTTTCCGGGTCGCTGCCGCCCATCTCCGAGAGCGTCAGCAGGATGATCAGCGCGCTCGTGCTGCTGAGAAAGACGATGATCTCAAGGTTGCTCCACATCATGGCGATGATCGCGTCGAAGGCCGCGATGGCGGATCGGGCGTGGGCCGCCTGGAATCCCAAGTCGCGCCGCCGCGCTGGCTCGAAACCCGGATCGGGGTAGAGAACCTGGAGCGGTGCGTAGTGGGCGGCCTTCCACTCGCGATCCCAGGCCAGGAGTCGCTCGGTCGGAAACAGGAGGCGCACGCGGCTGTCCCCCGGCTGCTGCCGGAGTTCGAGATAGTCGGTCTGCACGAGGCGCGCGACGAAGCTGTCGATCAGCCTCGGGCTGGCGAAGCCGAAACGGGCGACCGTCTCCTTGAGCAGGCTCAGCGTCGGCCACGTCGCCCTGTCCGCCGGATCGTAAGCGGCATGCTGGCAGACGATGATGGCGAGGGTGGTCACCCGCCCGGCGTCGGCGCCGAACTGGGCGGGAAACATGCCGGCTTCGTAGACCTTGGCATGTTCCAAGACGAAGACGCGGCGCGCCGCGGCAAAATCGGGATGGGCAAGGATCTGCTCGGGCATCGCGTGTCCGACCTCGCCGACCCCCGGGATGACCGAGCCGGCCCTCATGCGCCGTCTCCCGGTAGCCGCGCGTCTGATCGGACCATCATCGCAGGAGGGGACGAATCGACACTTTCCCGATGCAATTTTCGGAAGTGAAAGCTCTCTGGCGCCACAATATGGATGCGCGAAAAATCAGTTTCGGACGACTTTCTTATATTTATCAATGTCATTTTAAATGTAATCTGATAAAATTACCAGCAGTAATCTTTAGCGAAGGCGACCGTATCGATCAATTGCAACAAGCGAGGCGCTTTATCAAATCTATGTTATTCGCCGGCGGTCCGCGTGAATCCGGCGGGCGGCGGCGGTCGAACGGCCATTGCGCCGCCGCTGGCTCACAGGCCGCGCCGGGTCCTGATCGGCCGCCCCCCGTTGACGGGCGTGTGCGCCGGGCCAGATAGCCGGCCATCCCTGTCATCATCCGGTGTGGCCATGGAATACCTGCACACGATGGTTCGCGTGGCGGACCTCGACCGCTCGCTCGCCTTCTACGTCGATTCCTTCGGGCTCAAGGAGGTCCGGCGGGTCGAGAACGAGAAGGGCCGTTTCACCCTCGTCTTCCTCGCCGCTCCGGGGGATGTCGAGCGGGCGGAGGCGACGAAGTCGCCGCTGATCGAGCTGACTTACAATTGGGATCCGGAGACTTATTCCGGCGGGCGCAACTTCGGGCACCTCGCCTATCAGGTCGATGACATCTACGCCTTCTGCCAGCGGCTGAAGGATGCGGGCGTGACCATCAACCGGCCGCCGCGCGACGGGTACATGGCCTTCGTCCGCTCGCCCGACGGCATTTCCATCGAGATCCTGCAGAAGGGCGGAGCGAAGCCGCCGCAGGAGCCGTGGGCCTCCATGGAGAATACCGGAACCTGGTAGGTCCGGCGGGTGGGCGCCTGGGCTCGATGCCCCGGCGCCCGTCCGGTCAAGCCTCGAGCTTGGGCGTGATGCCGAGTTCGGCGAGCTTGGCGCAGACCGCATCGACCGGCCGCTTCAGCCGAAGGCTGATGACGGAGACCGGTACGCCCTCGCGGGCCATGCTGCGCAGGCTCTGGACCGCGTCGAGGCTCCAGCTGGTATCGACCGACATGGCTTCCTCCTGTTTCTCAGGCGGCAAGTTTCTCAGGCGGCAAGGCGATCCGGCGAGACATCCTGCGGATCGCTCCGCCGGAACGAGGTGGATCGCCGGGACGGGCGCGGCAACCTCACGCCGAACATCTGTGCATGCCCGCAAGTTGGGCGGTACGAAGCGTCGGCCGGCCCTGGAGCGCCCCACGGAGCGGGACGCGCAGGCTCGAACGCTCCACGGCGAGGAATATGCTGCATCCCCCCACCACGGTGCCCGTCTCGTCGCGCAACGCCGTCGGGTAAGGCATGAAGGCCATCCGGCTCCCATCCGGCCGTTCGAGGCCGATCTGGATGCCGCGCACCGCGCGCGCGCCTCTGAGGGTGATCGCCATCGGCGACAGGTCGTGCGGCAGCGGTGCGCCGTCCGCCTCGAACAGCCGCCAAGCCCCACACCAGCGTGCCTTGCCGATCACGGGGCGGAACCCCCAGAGCTGTGCGGCAGCTTCGTTGTAGTAGGTCAGCCAGCCGTTGGAATCGGTGGTATAGAGTGGTGCGTCGATCTGCCGGAACAGATCGGCCCGCGACGGCTCATGGTTCCAGTCGGAATCGGGCGCGTCGAAATCGTAGGCGAAATCGTCCGTGTTCATCAGGCTCCCCACGACGTCCGAGCATTCGAAATGCCCGCTGCCAGCACTTCGTGCCCCCCTCTGTCATGGGTTCCTGGGGACCTCCCGGCGCCTCGGCCGGCTTGGAAGGTCCTTCGGAGCGGTGCCGGAGCGCCACCCTCCAGATCGTCCAACCCTTGCGGGATTGTGCCTCGAAGCTTCCGGGGGCGGTCGCTCCTCGACGCCATGAACGGCATATCGGGCCGAACTGGGCTCTCTCGCTGAGTCTGATACGGACGAGGGGTAGAATGCACGTCTCGCCCCATGAGGCAAGCACCTCGACGACATTTCATGAGCCGAACGGCTGATTACGATCGATCGAACTTATTGCGATGCAAAAAAGGACTGAGTTTCGTGCGGGATGATGCAGGTTCCATCTTCGGCAATGCAACGAATACCGCATTTGTTGTATTTCATGTCCATCATGCCGGGACCGCCTGCCACGTGTCCGTTTCCGATCGAACGTTCATCGAGCTCGTCTCGACGCGATCCGCAGTGATCCGTCGCAATGATTCGGAGCACCGCCATCACAAGCCGTCCATGAATCGGCCCGCCGCAACGGACATATCCGCGAAGGCGTCCTCGCTGTCCCATCGATCCGCAGCCGCCGTGCCCGCCCGCGCTCCGGATCGGGTCCAAAGCCGGTGGAGGGTCGTTCGATGAGCCGATTCGTCGCTGGCGAGGGCCTGCCGGCGTCCCTGCGCTTCCTTGACGAGGGCGGGCAGACGGGCCGAGAGATCCTGGCGCATCCCTGGTCGGACACGCCGCTCGGGCCGCTGGAAGACTGGCCGGTTTCCCTCCGCACGACCCTGGCGACGATGCTGGCCTGCCCGGCCGCGATGTTCCTCGCTTGGGGGCCCGAGGGGATTTCCTTCTTCAACGACGCCTACCGGCCGGTCTTCGGCGACCGCTTGCCCCGGGCACTCGGTGCGCGCTTTCGCGAGATCTGGGCCGACCTGTGGGAGGATATCGGCCCCTTGGTCGATGCCGCTCTGCGCGGGCAAAGCGTCGCCCAGCGCAACCTGCCGCTCCTCATGGATCGCTACGGTGTGCCCGAGCAAAGCTGGTGGAGCTTCACCTATTCGCCGGTGCGCGACGATGCGGGCCGGATCAACGGCATGATCTGCGTCACGGCGGAAACGACGGCCGAGGTGCTGGCCGAGCGCGCACGCCGCCGCAGCGACGAGCGCCTGGAGATGGCGCTCTCGGCCGGAGGCAGCGTCGGCGTCTGGGACTGGGACGTGACGACCGATCGCGTCACCGCCGATCCGCGCTTTGCCGCGCTCTACGGCGTCGATCCGGCGATGGCGGCGGCCGGGGCACCCATCGCCGCATTCTTTACACGGGTGCACCCCGACGACTTGCCAAGCCTGAGAGCGAGCATCGGGGCCGTGCTCGGCACGGGGGGGCAGTTCGATGCGGAGTACCGCCTCCTCCAGGGGGATGGCAGCATCCGCTGGGTCGCCGCGCAGGGTCGCTGCACCCTCGGCGAGGACGGGACGCCGCGCCACTTCCCCGGCGTCAGCTTCGACATCACCGAGCGCAAGCGCATCGAGCAGGCGCTCCGCGACAGCCAGGACCGCTTCCGCGGCATCATCAACTCGGTCGATCAGATGATCTGGTCGACGCGGCCCGACGGCTACCACGACTTCTATAACGAGCGATGGTACGCGTTCACCGGCGTCCCCGCCGGCACGACCGACGGCGAGGCCTGGAACGGCATGTTCCATCCCGAGGATCGTGAGCGTGCCTGGGCGGCATGGCAGCACGCCCTCGACACGGGTGAAAACTACCAGATCGAGTATCGCCTGCGGCACCGCTCCGGCCTCTACCGCTGGGTGCTCGGCCGGGCACAGCCGGTCCGCGATGCGGATGAGCGGATCGTGCGCTGGTTCGGCACCTGCACCGATATCCACGACCGTAAGCTCGCCGAAGAACGTCAAGCCTTCCTGCTCGGACTGAACGACCGGCTGAGGGAGGCGGGCGAGCCGCAGGCGGTGACGCTGGCCGCGGCCGCGACGCTCGGCGCCCATGTCGGCGTGGCGCGGGCCGGCTACGGCGAGATCGACGAGGCCGGCGAGACCGTGCGGGTCGAGCACGACTGGACCCGCGACCCGTCGGTGCCGAGCCTCGCGGGCGCGCCGCGCATCCTCGACGGGTTCGGACCGGCGGTGATCGCGCAACTGCGGGCCGGGCTTACCCTCGTGGTAGAGGATTGCTACGCCGACCCGCGGGCCGGGCGCGGTTACGCGGCGACGTGGGATTCCATCGGCTGCCGGTCTCTCGTCGTCGTTCCGCTGATCCGTGAGGGGCGTTTACGGGCGATCCTCTACCTGCACGAGCCGCAGCCGCGGGTCTGGCGTGCCGAGGAGATCGGGCTGGTCGAGGATGTCGCCCAGCGCGTCGGCCACGCTGCGGAGCGCGCCCGCGCCGAGCAGGCCGAGCGCGCGAACGCCCGTGAACTGCGTCTGATCGCCGATTCGCTGCCGGTCCTCATTGCCCTGTTCGATGCCGACGGCGTGTGCCGCTTCGCCAATGCCGCCAGCGCCGACTGGTTCGGCGTCCCTCCGGCGGAGGCGGTCGGGCAGACGCTCGCCGCGCTGATCGGGCCGGACGCTCTCGCCGAGGCGCAACGGCGCTTCGAGAGGGCCCGCGCCGGCCGCGACGTGCGGTCCGAACGGGCCTGGCCGCGCCGGGACGGCAGCCCGCGCATCGCCGATATCCGCTACCTGCCGCGACCGATGCCGGACGGCTCGACCGACGGGGCCTACCTGTTCGTCACCGACATCTCGGACGCCAAGCGTATCGAAGCGATGCTGGAGCGCGAGGTCGGCGAGCGCACACGCGAGCGCGACCGCCTCTGGCAGACCACCAACGACCTGATGGGGACGGCCGGCCTCGACGGCCACCTCCGCAGCGTCAATCCGGCCTGGGGGCGCCTGCTCGGCTGGAGCGAGCGGGAGCTGCTCGAACGTCCGTTCCTCGATTTCATTGAGCCCGAGGACCGGTCCGGCACCGGCGCCGTGCTGGCACGGCTCGCCGGGAGCGAGCAGATCACCGATTTCGTCGATCGCATCCTCAGCAAGGACGGGCGCCGCCGGACGGTGATGTGGACGGCGGTGCCCGAGGGCGGCTGCTTCCACATCGTCGGGCGCGACATCACCGACCAGCGCCTCGCCGAGGAGCAGTTGCGGCAGGCGCAGAAGATGGAGGCGGTCGGCCAGTTGACCGGCGGCATCGCCCACGACTTCAACAACCTCCTGACGGGCATCATCGGTTCGCTCGACCTGATGCAGACCCGCATCGCCCAGGGCCGCGTCGACACCCTGGAGCGCTATGCCGGGGCGGCCCTCACCTCGGCCCACCGTGCCGCGTCGCTGACCCATCGCCTGCTCGCGTTCGCCCGGCGCCAGCCGCTCGAACAGAAGCCCGTCGATGTGAATGCGCTGCTGGCCGGCATGGAGGAGATGCTGCGGCGCGCGCTCCCCGAGCAGGTGCATCTCGACATCGTCGCGACGGAGTTCCTCTGGCTCACGCTCTGCGATCCGCACCAGCTCGAGAACGCGGTGCTCAACCTGGCCATCAACGCGCGCGACGCCATGCCGGAGGGCGGCCGGCTCGTGGTCGAGACCTGCAATGCCATTCTCGGACCCGCCGATCTGAGCCTGCATTCGGGCGCCCGCGAAGGGGCTTATGTCTGCATCCGCGTCGCCGATACGGGCCACGGCATGCCGCCGGAGGTCGCGGCCCGGGCCTTCGAGCCGTTCTTCACGACGAAGCCCCTCGGCATGGGAACCGGTCTCGGCCTGTCGATGATCTACGGGTTCGCCCGCCAATCGGAGGGGCATGCCCGGATCGCGTCCGAGCCCGGCCGGGGGACGACGGTGACGATCTACCTGCCCCGCTACGACGGCGCATTGCCGTCCGAGCACGCGTTGGCCGCGTCGCCCGAGCCGGCGCGCACGGAGCGGAACGAGACGGTCCTCGTGGTCGAGGACGAGCCGGTGGTGCGTGACCTCGTCATCGAAGTGCTGCGCGAGCTCGGCTACCGCGCGATCGAGGCACCGGACGGCCCCTCCGGCCTGGAGATCGTGCGCTCATCCGCCCGGATCGATCTTCTGGTCACCGATGTCGGCCTGCCCGGCCTCAACGGGCGCCAACTCGCAGACCACGCCCGCACCCTGCGGCCCGAGCTGAGGGTGCTGTTCATGACGGGATACGCCGAGAACGCGACGTTCGGCGGGGGGCCGCTCGATCCGGACATGCAGATGATCACCAAGCCGTTTCCGGTTGAACGGCTCGCCGCGCGCATCTCTGAGATGATGGGGCTCTCGTGAGGCTTGGTCTGACCGTGGCTTGAAACGAGGGCTTTTCCGACCGACAGGACACATAGACTTGTGGAAGGCCCGGAACGGCCCAACACCGCACACGTTGACCGGCGCGAAGAGACCGTCGTTTCCAGGCTGCGGTGAGCGAACAGACGAGCGGTATGGGTGCTGACACGCCACAGGGCGGCCTTTCGGGGACTAAGGGGGCGGACACCCCGTTTGACCTCGGCGACGGCTTTCGCCGGTTCGCCGACCACGTGCCGCTGATGATGTGGCGTACGGATGAGAAGGGGCGCTCGACCTATCACAATGAGTGCTGGCTTCAGTTCACCGGCCGCCCGCTCGCCGAGGAGATCGCTAACGGCTGGCGCAAAGGCGTGCATCCGGACGATTTCAAGCGGCACGCCGAAACCGTCGAGAAGGCCGTCGAGTCGCGCCTTCCCTTCACCGTGGAGTTTCGGCTGCGCCGTCACGATGGAGCCTATCGCTGGCTGCTCGATACCGGCCGCCCGCTTGAGGAGAACGGCGTCTTCCACGGCTATCTCGGCTCGTGCTTCGATATCACCGACCGGAAGAGCGCCGAGGAGCATGCCGAGCACGCCCTGGTCGAGAAGGAAACGTTGCTCGCAGAAATCTATCACCGGGTGCGCAACAACCTTCAGGTGATGGTGAGCCTGATCGGCCTCTACGGCCGCGCCGCGCCCGAGGCCTGCCGCGGAAGCTTCGATGCCCTGGGCCAGCGGGTACGTGCCATCGCGCTGGTGCAGCAGCATTTGCACGAAGCGCCGCACATCGCCTCGATCGATCTGCGCGACTATCTGCATCGGCTCGCCTCCGGCTTGGGACAGTTGCGCCGGGCCGGGCGGATCGGCGTGACGGTCGAGGGAGACGGGACGAGCTTGGTCGAGCCACGCACCGCCAATGCGCTCGGCATGATCGTGGCCGAGGTCGTCGCGGAATGCCTCGATGCCACGACGGAGACGGTGACCTGCGGCATCACCATCCGCATCAATGCCGGTGCCGGCACGCCGGTGCGCCTCTCGGTCGTGTCCGGGGCCGGAGAGGCCGCTGCGGCGGGACGCGAGGGGGTGCCGAAACTCGGCCCCCGTCTCATCGCGGCCTATGCCGCGCAGGCCGAGATCGCGGTCAGCGGCACCGCGACGCAGGCTGACCCGCTTCACCTGCAATTGCCCGAGGCCCGTGCCTACGTGCCCCCGACGCTTTCGCCCTCCCTGAGCTGACGCGATCGTCGCAGGCGGATGCCTCGCGGCCGCGGCTTGCGATCGCTATATCGGGTTCGATGTCCCGACGCTCCTGAACGCGAGTGCCATGCTTCCCGACCTCGACACCATCATCGAGAATTTCGAGATCCTCGACGACCCCATGGATCGCTACGAGTATGTGATCGAGCTCGGTAAGCTGATGCCGAAAATGCCGGAAGCGGCGAAGGTCGAGGACAACCGCGTCTCCGGTTGCGAGAGCCAGGTGTGGATCGACGTCTCTCTGAAGGACGATGCGGGCCGCCCGGCACTGAAGCTCGAGGGGGACAGCGATTCGCACATCGTGAAGGGCTTCGTGGCGCTGATGTTGGCGCTCTACGAAGGGAAGACGCCGGACGAGGCGATCGAGGCCGACGGCTTCGATCTGCTCAAGCGTCTCGATTTCGGATCGCACATCACATCGAAGCGCTCGAACGGCGTGCGCGCGATGGTGGACCGCATCCGGAAGGATGCGGGCCGCCTTCGGACGCTGAACTGACCCGCCGCGATCTGACGGCGGCGGGTCGAGGGACCTCAGGACGAGGCTGGCGGATGGTCCGTGTTGAGGCGCCAAGCGCGGGTGCGGGCCCGCTCCGGCCCCGTCGCCTCGCGCGCGATGCCGTAATGCTCGGCGAGCCGCCCGAGGGCGATCCGAGCCACCACCTTGGCGGATCGGGCCGGCCAGCGCCGCTCCGCCTCGATCCGCTCGATGCCTTTGAGAAAGCCGCACAGGTCGATCAGAAGCCCTGAGAGATCCGAGCCCACCGCCGCCAAAGCGAGATCCACTCGCTGGCGCGCGGCGATGACCCGGTCGGAACCCGAACTCGGATCGCGCGGGCCGCCGCCATCGACGCGCGGGGCGGTCCAATCGGTCGAGAGTTGCGGCAACATCTGCGCCGAGGCGAGGTCGTGGCGCAGCCGCTCGCCCGCCGCGAAGGCGGCGGCATCGATCATCGGCTCTCCGTCGCGTCCGCGGCGGCGTGCCATCCAGGCCAGCGGGCTCTCCGCCGTGTCGCGCACGCGTTCCCCATCGCCGGTGCCTTCCCGGACCACGGCGAGATGCTGCATCCGAAAGCTGTCCGGCCCGCCGATTTCCGCCCGCCGCAAACGCGCGCGCCCGGCGGCCCCGATGACCAGCCGGTTGCGCCGCCCGTCGTCCCGTGATGCGAGATCCGCCGCCAGCAGCGCGTCGCCGGCCCGTATCGGGAAACGCCCGGCCCCCAACGACACCCCGCGTCCGCCGCAGCGCACGATCAGCGTTTCCGGCGCACTCGGATCGGGGAAGGCGTAGGCACCCTCGGGCGCCAGCGCCGCCAGCAGGCGTTCGGCCTCGCGTCCGAGACCACCAAAATTGTTCATGTTTTGTTCTTTTGACATCGTGCCACCCGAACCAGAACCGAAACGGGAGGCTAAAGGAAATTTGTCCTAATACAAGTCTTGACGGCCTTTGATGCCGCCTGTGGTTGCACCGTCACGCTGCTAGTTCGCGGCGCTTTCAGGCCTGAGACGGCTTGGTCGGCGGCTTCTTCAGGATCTCGGCGATCTCTTCCTCGGACTTGCCGCGCACCGCGTATCCCATCTGCTCGAAGCGATCGATCAGACGGTCGCTGTCGCAGGCGGAGCGGGCTGCCCACTCCGCGAGCGCTTCATTGGTTTTGGCAAGTTGTTCGGAGGGGCTGTCGTCGTTCATAGGGAGGCAATGCAGCAGAAGTTGTGCCGTTCCACGACTTTGTTGTTGATAACCCGATTCGTCAATGTGTGCCTGACCGATCTGCCGCTGCGCCGGCCCTGGACGGGCTGGCGCAGCGGGCGTCGCGTGAGGGCCCGGATAAACCTCAAGCGGCCGCGTCGTAGCCCGGCCGCACTTGGCCGAGACCGATCGCCTTGGCGAGGTCGGAGCGGGCCTTGGCATAGTTCGGCGCCACCATCGGGTAGTCGGGCGAGAGGCCCCACTTGGCGCGATATTGCTCGGGGGATAGGTTGTATTTGGCGCGCAGGTGCCGCTTCAGCGACTTGAAGGTCCGCCCGTCTTCCAGGCAGACGAGATAGTCCGGCTGGATCGACTTCTTGACCGGCACGGCCGGCTGAAGCGTCTCCTGGACCACCGGCTGCGGCGCGGCGGCCCGGCCGGTTCCAACCTGGATCAGGGCGCCGTGGATGTTGCCGATCAGACCGGCAAGTTCGGCGGCCGGCACCGGGTTGTTGCTCACATAGGCGGCGACGATGTCGGCCGTGAGAGCGACGTAATCGACCGGGGTCTCGGTTTCGTTCATGTTCTTGATTGTCCCTTGGCGGTCCATCGCGCGCAATCGATCCGGCCCATGATCCGGTACGAAGACGGAAACGGACAGATACCTCTCGGCCTGTGCAATGGTGCCGCTTGATTTCGGTTTGGCGTGACGCCCCCGCAGTCACGGGTTCTACCTAGAACATCCAAATTAGACCTGCAAGACAGGACCGGTATGCACAACTGAACGGATCCGTCGCCATCCGGGACGTGCGCAATTTGTCGTGAATGCTCGACATCGCTTCCAGGGCGGCGGCCCGTCCGCCATGATCGCTCGTGCGTCGCGGCGAGGGCGTGACGAAGGGGCGGCTCATTTGCCAGCCTTGCGGCCACGGCCGTCGCACGGCACACCGCCAGGTATCGCACGCGTTTTTTTCTCGCGTTGCCACCCAAGCGTTCCCACCGGAGTCCGGCGATGACCTTCGAGCCACCCCCCTTCGCCCTGCCGCCCGAGGCGCCCGTTGCCGAAATGCGCCCGCACGCCTTCGAACTCTTCGGCCGGCGCGTCGAAGATCCATTCGCGTGGCTCAAGGCCGAGAACTGGCGCGCGGTGCTGAAGGACCCGTCGGCGCTGGCCCCCGACATCCGCGCCTATCTCGAGGCCGAGAACGCCTATGCCGAGGCGGCGCTGAGCGGCGCGGCCGATTTGCGCAAAACCCTCGTTGCCGAGATGCGCGGGCGCATCCGCGAGGACGATGCCTCGGTGCCCGAACCCGACGGACCCTTTGCCTATTATTCCCGCCATCGCGAGGGCGGGCAGCATCCGCTGATCTGCCGCCGTCCGCGCACCGTCCACCGCATCGCCGAGGAGCCGGAGGACGGCGAGATCGGCGAGCAGATCCTGCTCGATGGCGACCGGGAGGGGGCGGGCCTCGCCTTCTTCGAGATCGCGGGTGCCGCCCATTCCGACGACCACCGCCTGCTGGCCTGGGGCGTCGACACCAAGGGCTCGGAACTCCACACCATCCGCGTGCGCGACCTCGACACCGGGCAGGACCGCGTCGAGCAGGTCGAATCGACCGCCGGCGACGCGGTGTGGAACGCAGCCGGCACCGCCTTCTTCTACGTGGCGCTGGACGAGAACCATCGTCCGGCCCGCGTGATGCGCCACCGCCTCGGCACGGATCAGGCGCAGGACACGACCGTCTACGAAGAATCCGATCCGGGTTTCTTCGTGAATATCGGCCGCACCCAGTCGGGCACCTACCTCACCGTCACCGCGAGCGACCACGAGACATCGGAGGTCTACCTGCTCGACCGCGCCGACGACGAGGGCGCGCTGGCCTGCGTCGCGCCCCGCGAGGAGCGGCTGATCTACTCGGTCGAGCACTGGGGCTCGTATCTCGTCATCCTGACGAACGCCGACGGAGCGGTGGACTTCAAGATCGTCACCTGCCCCCTCGACGCCACAGCGCGGCAGAATTGGCAGGACGCGGTGCCCTACCGGCCCGGCGTGATGATCCGGCACCTGCACGTGCTCGGCAACCACCTCGTGCGGCTCGAACTCGAGAACGCCCTGCCGCGCATCGTCGTGCGCGACATGAAGGGCGAGGAGCACACCGTCTCCTTCGCCGAGGAAGCCTACTCCCTCGGGCTTCTGCCGGGCTACGAGTTCGAGACGGCGCGGATCCGCTTCAGCTACTCGTCGATGACGACGCCGGCCGAGACCTACGACTACGATTGCGTCACCCGCGCCCGCATCCTGCGCAAGCGCCAGAGCGTGCCCAGCGGCCACGAGCCGGCCGACTACGTGACCCGCCGCCTGTTCGCGCCCGCGCCCGACGGGGAGAGCGTACCGATCTCGCTTCTGCACCGCCGGGGGCTCAGCCTCGACGGATCGGCGCCGCTGCTGCTCTACGGCTACGGCTCCTACGGCACGCTGATGCCGGCGGGGTTCCGCACCAACCTGCTCAGCCTCGTCGATCGCGGCTTCGTCTACGCCATCGCCCATGTCCGCGGCGGCACCGAGAAGGGCTGGAACTGGTACACGCAAGGCAAGCGCGAGAAGAAGCCCAACACCTTCACCGATTTCGTCGCTTGCGGCCGGGCGCTGATCGAGGCGGGCTACACGGCGCAGGGGCGGATCGTCGCCCATGGCGGCAGCGCGGGCGGCATGCTGATGGGGGCGGCCGCCAACCTCGCGCCGGAGCTGTTTGCCGGCATCGTCGCCGACGTGCCCTTCGTCGATGTGCTCAACACCATGCTCGACGCGGATCTGCCGCTGACGCCGCCGGAATGGCCGGAATGGGGCAATCCGGCCGAGAGCGAGGAGGCCTTCAAGACGATCCTGTCCTACTCGCCCTACGACAACGTCGCCGCCAAGGCCTATCCGGCGATCCTCGCGCTCGGCGGCCTCACCGATCCGCGCGTGACCTATTGGGAGCCCGCCAAGTGGGTGGCGCGGCTGCGCGCCACCATGACCGGCGGCGGCCCGGTCCTCATGAAGATCAACATGGAGGCCGGGCATGGCGGCGCCGCCGGCCGCTTCGACCGCCTGGAGGAGGTCGGCCTGATCTACGCCTTCGCGCTGATGGCGGCGGGACGCGCGGCCAAGTCGGTCTGATCCCGGTCGGCGCCGGCCGCGACATGCGGCGCGGCCGGCGCTTCGACAAAGCTTCGCGAAGAGGGCAGAACAGCGCCCGCACCTTTGCTATGCTGGCTCGACGAAAAATAAGCTCGAAATAATAATCAAGCACGACGCCGAGGGAACGAAACGATGAAGCATCTTGCGATCGCAGCCGCGATTCTGTTCGCATGGCCGCTCGCCGCTGGGGCCGAGGCGCCGGCACCGGCCGCGCCCGAAATCGCCAAGACGTCCCCCGAAGCTGCCCCTGAGGCTGCCAACCCCGCTCCGGACGGTGCCCCGAAGACGCCGCAGACCGCGCAGCAGCGCCAGGAGGCGAATGCCGCCAAGCTCGCCGGGCTCGTCCGCTTCGTCGGCGAATCCTGCAAGGAGGCGAAGCCCGATTACGAGCGGTTCAAGGCGGTGGTCTCCGGCATGGGCGTCGATCTCGACGCGATCTCGAAGGGCGAGTTGCTCATGCGCAGCATGGGCTACACCGAAGCCTACCGGAAGAACGTCGATGAGAGCTGCCGAAGGGCGCAGGAGATGTTCGGCGAAAAAGGCAAGGTGATCCCCGGCCTCGTCCTGCGCAAGGCCTCATAACGAAGGTTCGTCCTTAAGCGCCCGTTCACTGCGCTGGGCGAGAGTGCCGGCACGAGTGGCGTTCGGCGCCCGGCCTCCGAAGGCCGGCCGCCGGTGAGGGCGGGCGTTTCGCGCGATGGGGGGACGGGCCGGTCAGGCAAAGCGGCGTCCGGGCAGGGCTCTCCTGCGCGCCGGCTTCGCCGTCGGCCTCTGCGCCGCAGCCTCGGCGGCGGAGGCGGCCCGGCTCGTCTCGGCCAAGGGCGCGCAGCCGCCGGAGGGCTTCGGCCGTATCGTCCTGACGTTCGATGAGCCCGTCTCCGTCAAGGCGCGGCTGTCGGGCGCGATCCTCGTGCTCAATTTCGGCGGGGCGGTGGGGGCCGGTCCCGAGCGGATCGCGGCGGGGATGCCGGACTACGTCACCGTGGTGCGGCGCGACCCCGACGGCTCGGCCCTGCGCCTCGCCCTGCAACGGCCCTACCGCGTCAACGTGCAGGATGCCGGCGAACAGGTCTTCATCGATCTCCTGCCGGAAAGCTGGAACGGCTTCCTGCCGCCGCTTCCCACCGAAGTCGTCGCCGACCTCGCCCGCCGGGCCGCCGCCGCCGAGGCCAGCCTGAAGGCGCGCAACCCGGCCCCTGTGCCGCGTCCGCTGACCCTCGAACTCGCCCGCACCGAAGCACGCACCCGGCTCTCGCTGCGCCTGCCGGAGGGCTCCGAGGCGGCCTTCGCCCCGAACGGCACCGGCACGCGCCTGACGCTGCCGGGGGCGTGGCGCATCGACGACCATGCCCTCCGCGGCCGCCTCGACCCGAATCTCGGCCGTGTCACGGTCGAGACGGACGCCGGCGAGGCCCGCATCGTCGCGAGCCCGGCCGAGGGCGTGAGCCTCGCCACCCAGCGTGACGAGGATGTCGTGGCGATCGATTTCGTCACCAAGCCGAAGGCAACCGAGACTGCGACCTCACCCGTTCCGCCTGCCGTGACCCCGGCAGCGGAGGCGAAGGGCGGGGCGAAGGAGGTGCCGAAGGAGGCCGCGCGGCCCGCGGCGTCGGCCGTGATGTCGCGCAAGGCCGGCTCGGGCCTCGTCTTCCCCTTCGCCCAGCGCGTGCCGGCGGCGGCGTTCGAGCGCGGCGGCATCGTCACCGTCGTCTTCGCCACGACCGAGCCGGTCGCCGTGCCGCCGCCCGGTGCCACGGGGCTCGTCGCTCTCGCGCCGCCGCTGCGGAGTGGCGGCTTCACCATCCTTCGCTTCACCGCGCCCGCGGGGCGGCTCGTCGACCTTTTGCCCGTCACCGAGCCGGCCGGATGGGAGTTGGCGGCCGGCGACGGTCTCGCCCCGAGCGAGAGCCTGACTGCTCAGCGCGTGCCGACGGCTCAGGGCCGGCTCGGCGTCAGCGTGCGGCTGCCCGAGGCCGGTCCTGCTGGCTGGCTCGATCTCGACGGCGAGCGCATCGCCGTCGTCGCCACCGACGGCAGCCGGCCTGCCGGCGTGGTCAAGGCGCAGCGCTTCGTCGAGTTCGAACTCATTCCGAGCCGGCTCGGCCTCGCCGTTCTCGCCAACGCCGACGACCTGATCGTGCGGCCGGACCTCGACGGCGTGACGATCGGCCGTGACGGCGCAAGAGAGGGAGCAAGGGAGGGAGCAAGGGAGGGAGCAAGGGAGAGCCGCGACGGCGGGCTCTCGGTGTCGGGCATCTCCCGCCCCGCCGATCCGCCCGTGGGGGCGGTCACGGAGCTGGCGGTCGATCGCGACGCCTGGGAACGGGCGCAGCGCGGCGACGTGCGCGCGACGCTGCGGGAGGGCCTCGCCGCCGCCGTCGAGGCCCATCGCCGCGACCGCGGCGGCGCCCGCCTCGGTCTCGCCCGAGCGATGATGGCCAACGATCTCGACGTGGAGGCGCTCGGTGCCCTGATCTCCGCTGCCGCCGAGGATGTGGTCGTCGACGGTGATCGGCAGACGGCGCTGATGCGCGGTATTCTGCTCGCCCGGATCGGACGGGCCGAGGAGGCGCGCAAACTTCTCTCCGACGAGCGGCTCGCCACCAATCCGGAAGCCCGGCTCTGGCGCGGCTATGCCGACGCCCTGGCCGGCCGATGGAGCGAGGCGGCCGTCGCGCTGCGTGCCGGCGAATCGGTCTTGGAGCGCTACCCCGAATCTCTTGCATCGCTGTTCCACGCCGCCGCCGCCGAGGCCGCGGTCGAGACCGGCGACTGGGAGGCGGTCACGCGCGAATCGATCGCCGCGAGCCGCGCCGCGACCGAATACACCCGCGACCGGCTGACCTTGCTGCGGGCGAAGATGGACGCGGCGACAGGCCGCAGCGCGGCGGCGCTGGCGGCCTACGAGACGCTGCGGAACCAAGCGCCTTGGCCAGTGGCGGCGGAGGCGACCCTGCGTGCGGCCTCCCTCGGCCACACCCTCGGCAAGACGGCCCTGCCCGAGGCGATCGACCAGTTGGAGGTTCTGGCCCTGACCTGGCACGGCGGCCCGACCGAGATCGGGACGCTGGGCGCGCTCGGTGGCCTCTACGAGGAGGCCGGGCGCTGGCGCAAGATCTTCACCACCGCCCGCCGCGCCAACGCGCTGAGCCCCGAGGCGCCGATCGCCCGCGCCCTGCACGAGCGCGCCATGGCTGTGTTCGAAGATCTGTTCCTGGGCGCGCGCGGCGAGCGGCTCGGCGGCGTCGAGGCGCTGGCGCTGTATTTCGACTTCAAGGATTTCGCGCCCGCCGGCCGGCGCGCCGACGAAATCGTGCGGCGGCTGGCCGACCGCCTCGTCGCCCTCGACCTGCTCGATTCCGCCGACGAGCTGCTGCAATACCAGATCGATCACCGGCTGGAGGGCACGGCCCGTTCCTCGGTCTCGGCGCGGCTCGCCACGATCCGGCTCATGGAGGGCAAGCCGCTCCAGGCACTCCAGACGCTCGACGCGACGCACCTGCCCGAACTGCCCGAGGACGTGCGCCGCGCCCGCGCGATGCTGCGCGCCCGCGCCCTGTCGGACCTCTCCCGCACCGATCTCGCCCTGGAGACCGTCGAGGGCGAGACCGGCGCCGATGCCGAGCGTCTGCGGGCGGACATCCTGTGGGCAGCCCGGCGCTGGCGCGAGGCCGGCGAGGCCCACGAGATGATCCTCGGGCCGGCTTGGCGCTCGGGCAAACCCCTCGACGACACGGCGCGGGCCGACGTCATCCGCGCCGGCATCGCCTACGGGCTCGCGGGGGAATCCCTCGGGCTCGAACGGCTGAAGGCGAAGTTCGCGGGGCCGATGGCCGAGAGCGCGGATGCCCGTACCTTCGCCATGCTGACGCGGCCGGACGCGCCCCGCTCCGCTGCCTTCCGCGATGCGGCCCTGCGGGCGACCAAGGCGGAGACGCTCGCCGCCTTCCTCTCGGAGTACCGCAAGCGCTACCCCGACAGCGCCGTGCCGGAACCCGGCAGCGCCGCGACGGGCAACCGCGCCGAGGCGCCGTCCCCGCCGCCGGGGTGAGGGTCAGATGCGACCGTGGCCGCGCTGCGCGTCGATGCTCCACGGGCCGGGGCCGGCGAAGGCGATATAGAGGAAGACGAAGCAGTACAGGATCGCCGCGTCGCCGCCGTTCAGCGCCGGGAAGACGCTCTTGGGCGCATGGGCGATGAAGTAGGCGAAGGCCATCTCGCCGGAGAGGATGAAGGCCACGGGGCGGCTGAACAGGCCGATCAGCAGGAGCGCTCCGCCGACGAGTTCGATCAGGCCGGCAACCCCTGAAAGCGACATCAGCGGCGGGTTCATCGAACTCGCCGGAAAGCCAAGGATCTTCTGCGTCCCGTGCGCCATGAAGATGAGCGCGGAGACGATTCGCAGGATGCTCAGCATCCGCGGGGCCCAGCGAGTGGTGGTGGTCGTCAGATCCATGCTTCGGCGTCCTCGTGAGGCGGCCGCCACAACCTCGAATCGTATCGTGGCGGACCTCAGCCTCCGTAGCTCTGAATCAGGGAGCCCGCCACCAGCGTCCAGCCGTCGACCAGAACGAAGAAGATCAGCTTGAACGGCAGTGCGACCGTGGCGGGCGGCAGCATCATCATGCCCATCGCCATCAGCACCGAGGCGACGACGAGGTCGATGATGAGGAACGGGATGAACAGGAGGAAGCCGATCTCGAAGGCGCGCCGCAGCTCGGAGATCATGAAGGCCGGAGTGACGATCTCCAGGCCGATCGCCTCCGGGCCCGCCGGGGCCGGCTGGCGCGCCATGTCGAGGAACAGCTTGAGGTCTTTCTCGCGCACGTTGCGCAGCATGAAGGTCTTGAACGGCGCCGACGCCCGCTCGAACGCCTGGGACTGGCTGATCTGGCCGGCCAGCAACGGCTCGACACCGGTCCGGTAGGCCTCCCGCGCCGTCGGAGCCATCACGAAGGCGGTCAGGAACAGGGCCAGACTCACCATCACCGTGTTGGGCGGCGCCGTCTGCGTGCCGAGCGCCGAGCGCAGGATCGACAGCACCACGACGATCCGGGTGAACGAGGTCGCCATCACCAGCACGGAGGGCGCGAGCGCCAGGACCGTGATCAGCGCGACGAGCTGGAGCGCCCGTTCCGTGGTGCCGCCGGCGCCGAGATCGAGGGTGACGCTCTGCGCCCACGCCGCGCCCGCGCCGCCGACGAGGAGGAGGGCGGCCAGGACGATCGTCAGGGGGAGGGATCGCGGCACGAGTCGGCGGGGGGAGGGGATCATCGCGGGCCGCACCCTGCGGCGTGACGCGGTCGCGCACAAGCGACGCGACGACACGCTGCCGGTGGGATCACAGATCGCCGACGACGCCCGCCTCGTCCTGGGCCTGGAGCACCGCCGGGCGTGGCATCGAGATGATGTTGTAGCCCGAATCGACGAAGTGGATCTCGCCGGTCACGCCGCCCGAGAGATCGGAAAGCAGGTAGAGCGCGGAATTGCCGACATCGTCCAGCGTCACCGTGCGCCGCAGCGGGGCATGCGCCTTCTGGTGATTGTACATCAGCCGCGCGTCGGCGATGCCGGCGCCGGCCAGCGTGCGCATCGGGCCGGCCGAGAGCGCGTTGACGCGGATGCCGTCGGGGCCGAGGTCGCTGGCGAGATAGCGGACCGACGCTTCGAGCGCGGCCTTGGCCACGCCCATCACGTTGTAGTTCGGCATCACCCGGGTCGAGCCGGCATAGGTCAGCGTCAGCAGGGCACCGCCCCGGGGCATCCGGGCGGCGGCGCGCTGGGCGATTTCGGTGAAGGAGAAGCAGGAGATCGTCATGGTCCGCGAAAAGTTCGCGCGGGTCGTGACGTCGACGTAGCGGCCCTTGAGCTGCGCCTTGTCGGAAAAGCCGATGGCGTGAACGATGAAGTCGATCCCGTCGGGAAAGCGCTCGTCGAGGGTGGCGAAGGCGGCATCGACGGTCGCGAGGTCCTCGACGTCGCAGGGCAGCACGATATCGGAGCCGACCGAGGCCGCAAGCGGGATGACGCGGCGGCCGAGCGCCTCGCCTTGATAGGTGAAGGCGAGTTCGGCGCCATGCTGGTGCAGGGTCTTGGCGATGCCCCACGCGATCGAATGATCGTTGGCGACCCCCATGATGAGGCCGCGCTTGCCCGCCATCAAACCCGTCATTCTCAAATCCGTACGCGTATCGGCCCGGCGCCGCGGCGCCCTGTCCGAGGCTTAGCCCGCCGGGCGAGGGCCTGTCCACGCGTGGGGGGGCCTTGCATCCCGGGCCAGGGAAATTGGCTTGAGGACGGCGGCAGAAAAAAGCCCCAACGCGGATGCGACGGGGCCGGGCGGCCATGCGGATGCGGGTTGAACGCGAGCGTTCAGAAGTAGCCGCGGGTTCCGCTCCGTGCGTCATCGATCAAGGCCTGCTTGGCGCGCACCGCAACGCCGGCCGCAACGGCCAGGCTGGAGACGGTGAGCAGAGCAAGGATGACGATCATGGTGTTACCTGCCTATCGAAGCAGGAACGCCAAGACAACAGGTCGGTTCCCCCAATCCATCAGACTAAGACCCGGCCGATGCTTGGCCCGACTTCTCGCAAGTGCGAGAAGATCTGTGCTGCACGGCAAGGCGCCGTCAGCGGTTCGGCCCTCATGCGTCGGGATGCTTGAGCACGAGGGTTGCGTTGGTGCCGCCGAAACCGAAGGAGTTCGACATCACGTGGCCGAGCTGCGCCCCGTCCCGGCGCTGACGCAGGATCGGCATGTCGGCGAAGGCCGGATCGAGTTCCTCGATATGCGCGCTCTCGCAGATGAAACCGTTGTTCATCATCAGAAGCGCGTAGATCGCCTCCTGCACGCCGGTCGCGCCGAGTGAATGCCCGGTCAGCGACTTGGTGGCCGAGATCGGCGGGCAGGCGTCGCCGGCGCCGAATACTTCGCGGATCGCCTCGATCTCCTTGTCGTCGCCGACCGGCGTCGAGGTGGCGTGCGGGTTGATGTAATCGATCTTGGCGCCCTTCAGGTCTTCCATGGCCTGCCGCATGCAGCGCACCGCACCCTCGCCGGAGGGGGCGACCATGTCGTGCCCGTCGGAGGTGGCGCCGTAGCCGGCGATCTCGCCGTAGATCCGCGCGCCGCGGGCCTTGGCGTGCTCGTACTCTTCCAGCACCAGCACGCCGGCGCCGCCTGCGATGACGAAGCCGTCGCGATTCACGTCATAGGCGCGCGAGGCGCGGGAAGGGGTCTCGTTGTAGCGCGACGACATCGCGCCCATGGCGTCGAACAGAACGGAGAGCGTCCAGTCCAGCTCCTCGCAGCCGCCGGCGAAGATGATGTCCTGCCGGCCGCCGCGGATGATCTCGGCGGCATTGCCGATGCAGTGATTCGAGGTCGCGCAGGCCGAGGAGATCGAATAGTTGACGCCGCGGATCTTGAACCAGGTCGCCAGCGTGGCCGACGCGGTCGAGGACATCGCCTTCGGCACCGCGAACGGGCCGACGCGCTTCGGCCCCTTCTCGCGGGCGATGGCGGAGGATTCGACGATGGTGCGGGTCGAGGGACCGCCCGAGCCCATGATGATGCCGGTGCGGTCGTTGGAGATCTCCCGCTCCTCGAGGCCGGCATCGCGGATCGCCTGATCCATGGCGATGTGGTTCCAGGCGGTGCCGCCGCCGTGGAAGCGCATGGCGCGGCGATCGACGACGCCCTCGGGATCGATCGTCGGGGCACCCGCCACTTGGCTGCGGAAGCCGTGCGCGGCCTGCGCCTCGGAGCGGGTGATCCCGGAACGGGCCTCGCGCAGGGAGTCCAGAACCTCCCCGGTATTGTTGCCGATGGACGAGACGATGCCCATCCCGCTGATGACGACACGCCGCATGATGGCTCGTGCTGCTGACGCCGCGGCTGGTGCGGCGTTTCCTCGGGGAGGTCAGTTAGGATGATGCGCGGCCAATCTCAACCGCGCTTCGCGCACTCGGCGCCGAACCGGAGACCGGTTCGGCGCGAAAAACCCTCCCGAACCGAGCGGGCGGCGCCGGTCTCAGGCGCGGAACAGCGCCACGCGCAGGTCGTTCGCCTCGTAGATGCGCCGGCCGTCGGCCTCGAGCCAGCCGTCGGCGATCCCGAGCACGAGCTTGCCCTGACGCACGCGCTTGATGTCGATGCCGTAGACGACCTGTTTGACGGTCGGCAGCACCTGATCGGTGAACTTCACCTCGCCGACGCCGAGCGCGCGGCCGCGGCCGAGTGCGCCGAGCCAGCCAAGATGGAAGCCGACGAGCTGCCACAGGGCATCGAGCCCGAGGCAGCCGGGCATGACCGGATCGTCCTTGAAGTGGCAGGGGAAGAACCAGAGGTCCGGCCGGATGTCGAACTCGGCCAGCACGTGACCCTTGCCGTGGGCGCCGCCCTCGGTCCCGATCGAGGTGATCCGGTCGAACATCAGCATCGGCGGAAGCGGGAGCTGAGCATTGCCCGCCCCGAACAGCTCACCGCGCCCGCAGGCCAGGAGATCCTCGTAGGAGAAGCTCGAAGCGCGCTGCGGAGAAGCGCCGTCGGATTGCTGGTCGAGAGAGGCCATGGATGACGTACGGGTCCTCGGTGACGGACGGGTCCGATGCGTGCGAACGGACGAGGCGTGATGGAATGGGCGCCTCGTTAGCACAGGCTCCGCGCGCCCACAAAGCGGCTCCCGCGCAGTGCCGATACTCGGTCGACGCTCGGTCCAACGCCCGCCGAGCCGATGCGAGCCATGCGCCTTCCACGTATCAAAACGGTGTCGACATCGGCATGGGTTGCCGCAGGGCTCCATGATCCGTATAATTTCTAGGCTATACTCATTCTAAGTAAGTAGGAATCGTTCCCGACGATGTCCGATTTGATGCCACTCCAGGCCGTGCTGAACGCACGGTCCTCTTCGCCGGGCGACGTTACCGGCCGTCGGGGCTGCCCGCTCTCCGACCTGCGCGATCGCTTGCGCCGGGCCGGCTTGCGCCCGACCCGTCAGCGCCTCTCGCTGGGCTGGCTTCTGTTCGGCCGTGGCGACCGCCACCTGACGGCGGAAATGCTCTACGACGAGGCGATGCGCGCCAAGGTGCCGGTTTCGCTGGCGACCGTCTACAACACGCTGCATCAGTTCACCGAGGCGGGCCTGCTGCGCCAGCTCGCGCTCGATGGCTCCAAGGCCTATTTCGACACGAACCCGACCGAGCACCACCACTTCTTCTTTGAGGAAGAGGGCGAGGTTCTCGATATGCCGGAATGCGGCATCTCGGTCGATTCGCTGCCCGACGCGCCGGAGGGCATGGAGATTGCTGGCGTCGAAGTGATCGTGCGCCTGCGCCGCCGGAAAGTGTCCGGACGCGCCTGATCCGGCGTTGACCGACCCTGGAACGAAAAAAGGCCCGGATTTCCGGGCCTTTTTTCGTGTCGATTCGTGGCGCGGCGGCTCGGCCTACTCCACCCGCTCGTCGGGATAGACGCCCCACAAACGGTTCTGGCGGATGTAGCCGTCGACGTCGCCGCGCTTGTCCGGAAGCGGCACCACGAGGCGGCACCACGAGCCGGTGCATCCCTTGACGCTGCCGATGACCCCGGGCTGCAGCCGCGCCTGCTCGGCCGACTGCTCGTCGGCGCGGGTGGTGAGCGGAACCGTCGCCTTGGCGGCGTCGGCCCGTTCGCCCGACGGGGGAATCACGACGGCGGTCCGGCGGCCCGAGAGCAGCGAGTGCAAGACCCATCCCTCCGTCCCTTCCGAATCGCGGATGCGGCGCCAGGTCTCGAACTCGGCGACGATCTCGACCGGCAGGCCCTCCCGCTGGAAGACCCACAGGGTTCGGTGATCCTTCGAGGGCCCCTCCCGCAGGTTGACGCGGTTGGTCTTCAGACTGGCGTAGCGCGGCAGGGGCAGCTTGGTCACGGGCCCCTTGCCGACCTCCGGCGCGGGGGCCGGTGCGGCCTCGGCGGTCAGGGGTATCAATAGGGCGAACAGGGCCGCGAGCAGCGCGAGGCGCGCGGGGTTCATCGGGGGAAGCTCAGGCGGGCGCATCGTGCCTCGTCTCCGATCCGTGTCTCCAAGGTCGTTCCGGCAGTGACGTTTCGGCGCGTGCGCGGGCACAGGCCGGAAACGTCCATGGGTCGGCGCAGGATCGGCCGGCCCTCCGACACTGATCCATCCGGGTCAGGGCCGCATTGTGTTCGCCGACCTCTCTGCTAGAGAGGCCGACGTCCTGCAGCGGTCCGGGGGACCGGTCCGCCTTCCGCTCCATCTGGCCGCGCCATGGTTAAGGGAGCGTAAGCCGACCCCTCGCGGCATAGCGGGGTGGCGTCCGGCGCAGGCGAACGAATGCGGACGGCCTCGTCGGGGAGGGAACATGTCGTCGTTGAAGCGCAAGCCGCTGGTGGTCGTCACGCGGCGTCTGCCGGACGCCGTCGAGACGCGCATGCGCGAATTGTTCGATACCCGCCTCAACCACGATGATGCGCCGCTCTCGCAGGAGGCGCTGTCGGCCGCGATTCGCGAAGCCGACGTGCTCGTGCCCACCGTGACCGACGAGATCGGAGCCGGATTGCTCGCACAGGCGGGGCCGAACCTGCGGCTCATCGCCAATTTTGGCAACGGCGTCGATCACATCGACGTCGCCGGGGCGCTGGAGCGCGGCATCACGGTCACCAACACGCCCGGCGTGCTGACCGAGGACACCGCCGACATGACCATGGCGCTGATCCTGGCGGTCGCCCGCCGCCTCGCTGAAGGTGCGCGCATCATTCCCGACGACGACTGGACCACGGGATGGTCGCCGACCTGGATGCTCGGCCGCCGCATCACGGGGAAGCGCCTCGGCATCGTCGGCATGGGCCGCATCGGCCAAGCGCTCGCCCGCCGCGCCAAGGCCTTCGGCCTGTCGATCCATTACCACAACCGCCGCCGGGTGCCGTCGCATATCGAGGAGTCGCTCGATGCGACCTACTGGGAATCCCTCGACCAGATGCTGGCCCGGGTCGATATCGTCTCGGTCAACTGCCCGCACACGCCCGCGACCTATCACCTGCTCTCGGCCCGCCGCCTGAAGCTGCTCAAGCCCGAGGCGATCGTCGTCAACACCGCCCGCGGCGAGGTAATCGACGAGAACGCGCTGGCGCGCCTGATCGAGGGGGGCGAGATCTCGGCCGCCGGCCTCGACGTGTTCGAGCAGGAGCCGGCGGTGAGCCCGCGCCTCGTGCGGCTCGCCCGTACCGGCAAGGTCGTGCTGCTGCCGCATATGGGTTCGGCGACGCATGAGAGCCGCACCGACATGGGCGAGAAGGTCATCATCAACATCAAGACCTTCATGGACGGCCACCGTCCGCCGGACCGGATCCTTCCGAGCATGCTCTGACGGCGGGCCGGAGTCCGGTCGCTGCGGCGGTGGAGGCCGGCTTCGGCTCCGCCCCGCCGCGATGGAGAGGAGAATGCGTGACGCCTCGCGAACTGTCGGGCGAATCCGTTCAGAAGCACGGTAAGGCGGATTGCAGCCAGCCTCGAAAACCGCGGGCAAGTCGTTCGACGGCCGAGCCGAAGGCTCCCCTCACCCGAGCATCGACGGCACCCGATCCGTGCGGATGGCCGCCTTGGCCCGAGCCGAATCGACATCCATCTGCGCGATCAGCGCCTCGGCGCTCGAAAACTTCTCCTCGCCGCGCAGATAGGCCAGCAGCTCGACGGCGACCTCCTGCCCGTAGAGATCGCCCTTGAAGTCGAACAGGTGCACTTCGAGGAGCGGCGCGCCGTCGTCGAAGGTCGGGCGGCGTCCGTAGCTCGCCACGCCGTCGTGAAGGCTGCCGTCGGCCAAGCGCACCCGCACCGCGTAGATGCCGTGCGCGAGCCCGCAGGATTCGAGGGCGAGGTTGGCGGTGGGGTAACCCAGGGTGCGTCCGCGCTTGTCGCCGTGGCGCACCTGGGCCAGCACGAACCAGCGATAGCCGAGAAGGTCGTTGGCCCGCGCCACGTCGCCGGAGGCGAGGGCGGCGCGGATCGCGCTCGACGAGATCGGCGCGTCGCCGGGATCGGCCGAGACCGCGGGGACGATGCGGCAGGACAGGCCGGCCCCGGCGCACAGGTCGGCGAGCGTCCCCGGCGAGCCCTCGCGTCCGCGGCCGAAATGGAAATCGTGGCCGATCACCACGCCGGACAGGCCGAGCCCGTCGCGCAGCCAGCCCTCCACGAAATCCCGGGCGCTGGTGCCGGCAAGCCGCTCATCGAACCGGCGCACGATCAGGCCATCGAGGCCGAGGCGCGCGAACACGATCTCCTTGGCGCTGGGGCCGGTGAGGCGGAACATCGGTTGATCGGGTGCGAAGAAGGCGCGCGGATGCGGCTCGAAGGTCAGCACGGCGGCGGGGTGTGATCCGGCCTCGGCGCGCACCGCCTCGATCAGCGTGCGGTGGCCGCGATGGACGCCATCGAAATTGCCGAGCGCGGCGACGGCACCCGCCAGCGCGGGAGGCACAGGGTCGTCCTCGCGGCAGACCGTGAAGGGTCTCGAAGTGGGGCGGAGGCCGGTCCCGGCGGGCGGCACGGCGTTCTCGTCGCCTGAGGGCATCGGCTCCTGCGATCGAATGTCTGCGAGTCTCAAGGGATTTTCGGCAGGGAACATGGACGGGAAGCGTCGGCGCGGCCGGGCTCGTCCGCCTCGTCCCCGCGCGGCGGGAGAGCGGCGGGAGACTTGGCGAAATCAGTCTCTCGGGTCAAGCGAGGGGGAAGGGCGCGAGATTAACTGGTTCGCAATCCGCGCCACCTATTGTCTGAGAACGGAAGGCAGCTCCGCTCGCACGCGTCGATGCGACGTTGATCGCTCGAGAGAGCCGCGCCGCCAGTATCGATCAGGGACAAACGGAGCAATCGTCATATGGCCCTCGACCTCAGCATGCCTATCCTGGTGGTCGACGACTACCAGACCATGGTGCGTATCATCCGCAACCTCCTCAAGCAGCTTGGCTTCGAGGACGTGGATGATGCGTCCGACGGCACCGCCGCACTGGCGCGCCTGAAGGGCCGCAAGTACGGCCTCGTCATCTCGGATTGGAACATGGAGCCGATGACCGGCTACGAGCTTCTGCGCCATGTCCGCGCCGACGAGGGCCTGCGCACGACGCCGTTCATCATGGTCACCGCCGAGTCGAAGACCGAGAACGTCATCGCCGCCAAGAAGGCCGGCGTGAACAATTACATCGTCAAGCCCTTCAACGCCGCCACCCTCAAGTCGAAGATCGAGGCGGTCTGCGGAGCCTGATCGCACGATCCGCCGATGGACCGTCGCGCTGAACGGCTGCGCGCCGAGCGAAAACGGGCGGACCGACACTGTCACGAGAGCTGATCCCGGCCGTCATGCCGTCGGGGTCGGCGCAGGAGGAGCGGCCTTCCCCGCGGGGTGGCCGTCAACGGATCGAACACGAGAACGTCGCGAGAGATCGCCCATGAAAATGATGGCAACGGCACGCGACGGCCGGTCGCAGAACTCCCATCCATCGGCGATGGTGAAGGAACTTCTCGACATCGCGGACTACATCGCCAGTCTGCGGGACGCGATCGCGATCCTGCGGGCCAACGAGCTGACGCGTGACCGTCTGCCGATGGTCCACGAGGAGCTGAGCGAGGTGGTGGCGGCGACGGCCGGCGCGACCAATTCGATCATGAGCACCGCAGAAGCCGTGCTCGCGCTGCGCGATGGACCGGGCTACCGGGACGCGGTCGAGGCCAAGATCTACGACATCTTCGAGGCCTGCACCTTCCAGGACATCACCGGCCAGCGCATCGCCAAGGTGGCGGAGGCGATGAGCCAGCTCGAAGGGCGGCTCGCCCGCTTCAGCGCCGCCGTGAAAGCCCGCGACGCGGCCGGCATCGACGAGACCGAAGCCGACCGGCGCAAGCGCAACGAGTCGCTCCTGCTCAACGGGCCGCAGATGGGCGGTCCCGCGACCGCGCAGGACGCCATCGACGCGCTGTTCGCCTGACCCACGGGACAAGCGGACACCGGGTCGGCGCGGCCTCGGACGAGGTTAAGATCAGCCAGCCGTTACGGCCAAGCTGCCTTGTTCCGAACATCGCCGTTGCGAAAAGCCGTCAAGGTCATCCCTGAAAAAGGGTGCGGGATCCGAGCTGGGGATTCCGCAGGGGCTGGACCATGGCGAACTCCGATCAGCTGCCCGATCGCGCATCCGGCGATGCCCTCGACCGCGCCCGCGCGCAGGGGCAGATGCACCATTCCATCGCGACGACGCTCCTCGTGATCGCGGCCGCCCGCGCCGAGCGCGCGGCGCCTCCGGTCCATGCGGCGCGCCAGCGTCTGGCGAAAATCTACGGAGCCTCCCGGCTGCGCAAGCGGATGGAGCGCGACGCCGCGCGCGGCTGACTCCCTCCGACTGACGTCGCGCCCGCTGCCGGGTTCACCCGGCTCTGCGCAGAAAATCCCGGAACGGGCGACGCTGCGGCGGCGGGCTCGGCGGTGGATCGGGGGAGGGCGGTGGCGGCGGCGCCGCCTCGGGCGATGCCGAAAGCACCTCCGCCCGCACGGCACGGGGGGCAGCGAACACCTCCCCTTGTGCCAGCGGCACGTCGAGATCGATCAGGTCGGGCACCTCCGTCTCGGCCTCGACCCCGGTCGCGACGAGCCGGATTCCGGCCCGCGCCAGGGATGTCACCAGATCCTCCAGGGCGATATCCGGCCGCGCCTCCCGGTCGAGCGGTCGCAGGAGCAGCGAGGCCGCGACCTTGACCTGCGTGATGCCGCGCTCGGCCAGCGCCGTCGGGTCGAACCGCAGGTCGATCGGACGATCCATCACGAAGCCGATCCGCCCGCGCAAGCCCGCCAGCAGGGCGGCCTGCTCCGCATCGAGGCTGCGCCAGCTCGATTGCGGCAGGGCGATCACGACCCGGCCGGCGAGTTCCGGCCCCTCGCTGACGAGGCGGCCGAGGGAGCGCAGGAAGCCCGGCTCGAACAACGAATGCGGCGTCAGGCTGTAGCTGACCGAGGCCGGGCTGCCGCGCCCCTGGAGATGACGCGCGATCGTCGCGACGCGCTGGAGCATGCGCCGGTCGAGCGCCGTGGTGCGGCCGTGCCGCTCCAGGACGGGCAGGAACGTCTCCGGCGCGTAGACCGCGTCGCCGACCTTGAGCCGCGCCAGCGCTTCGTAGGCGACGACCTTGCGCTGTGGCAGGGTGACGACCGGCTGCAGGAAGACCTCCAGCCCCTCGCCGTCGAAGGCGTCGATCAGCAATGCCGCGTCGGCCTCGGTGGCGAAATGATCGATGGGACGGGCCGCCGGCAGGGTCGTGCGGGGTACGAGCCGCATCGGCGGCGCTACCGGTTCCGTCTCGGGGGGAACGGTCGCGGCCGGTGCCGGGCGCGGCCGGATCGGCTCCGCTTGCGGAACCGGCTTCGGCACGGGGGCCTGCGCCTGGACCCTCAGGCGGGCGATGTCGCCGTCCTGCGACGCCACCACTGCGGCGAGTTCCCGGACGATGCCGCTGAGGATACCGATCTCCGCGGTCACCTCCTCGATCCCGGCATCGAGCCGTGCGTCGAGCGCCTTGACCGCCTCGTCCGGCACCCGCGCCGACGGGTCCGCCGCCGCCGAACCCTGCGTCCGCGACTGGATCAGGGCGGCCGTGACGGCCTCCAGCTTCACGAGGCGCTGGGACAGGACGCCGATCTCCTTCGAGACGACCTCCTGCGCGACGGCGAAGGCGGAAAGCCGCCGCCACAGCAGCGCTCCGCCGACGATCGCGAGGCCGGACACGGCGGCGACGGCGGCGAGCGGGAGGATGAGCGCCAGCGGAACGAGGACCAGGACGCCGATGAGGCCGAGGATCCAGGGGGTGCCGCGCGGGCGGATCGTTCGGGCTTTCGGTGTTTTCACCGTCGATCGACGCGTTTCTGTCTGGCGGCCGCGGCCGGGCTTCTCATTCACGCTGCGAAGCGGGCGCCCGCAGAACGTGTGGGTGAAACGCGCCGGATCGCGCGCGAGGACACATCCGGATCGTCGTAACCCTAATGTCGCTGACGCCGCTCCCCGCCGCAAGGCGGCATCATAGGTTTCTCCCGTGCATTCGGCCCGAACGCGCCCTGCGCTTGCCGCGCGCGATCCCGAAGCCACATCTGCGGAGGCCCGTCGGTGCCCGGCGGGCAGCCAGGAGACGATGGCGATGGTCCAGAGCCCGATCGAACTGACGATGCGCGTGGACGGAATGACCTGCGAGGGATGCGCCGAGGCGGTGCGCCGCACGATCCGCCGCCTCGACCCGCAGGCGGACGTCTCGGTCGATGTCGGCCTGGGCCGGGTCTCCGCGACGACCGTCGCGCAAAGTCTCGACGTGGCTCAAGCGCTGACCCAGGCCGGTTACACCGCCACCGCGATGACCGGTTGAAACCATTCGGCCTCGCGCGCACCGGCTGACCGTAGGCGGATCAGCTGTCCCAAGTCGCCTGTCCCATGAGAAAACTTAACGGTCGGGATCAAAAAAATCCGAGACGCTTTTCTTCGTCGTTTCGCTCACACTGCCACGATCGGTTTATCGTGGCCGTTCCGTTCGCTACCACGGAAGCATAGGGACGGACCGGGCGACGGCTCGGCACGCCGCGAGCCCGCGTGACAAGAAACGACGGTGAGAGAAATGCCCTCAGATATCGAGATCGCCCGCGCGGCGACCCTGAAGCCGATCGCCCAAGTCGCCGAAAAGCTCGGCATTCCGGACGAGGCGCTGCATAACTACGGCAAGCACATCGCCAAGATCGACCACGGCTTCATCGCCTCGCTCGAGGGTAAGCCCGAGGGCAAGCTGGTGCTCGTCACCGCGATCTCGCCGACGCCCGCGGGCGAGGGCAAGACCACCACCACGGTGGGTCTCGGCGACGCGCTCAACCGCATCGGCAAGAAGGCGGTGATGTGCCTGCGCGAGCCCTCGCTCGGCCCCTGCTTCGGCATGAAGGGCGGCGCGGCCGGCGGCGGCAAGGCGCAGGTCGTGCCGATGGAGCAGATCAACCTGCACTTCACCGGCGACTTCCACGCCATCACCTCGGCACACTCGCTGGCCGCGGCGCTGATCGACAACCACATCTACTGGGCCAACGAGCTCAACATCGACGTGCGGCGCATCCACTGGCGCCGCGTGGTCGACATGAACGACCGGGCGCTGCGCGCGATCAACCAGTCGCTCGGCGGCGTCGCCAACGGCTTTCCGCGCGAGGACGGCTTCGACATCACCGTCGCCTCCGAGGTGATGGCGGTGTTCTGCCTCGCCAAGGATCTCGCCGATCTCGAAGAGCGGCTCGGCCGCATCGTCATCGCCGAGACCCGCGACCGCAAGCCGGTGACGCTGGCCGACGTGAAGGCGACCGGCGCCATGACCGTTCTCCTCAAGGACGCGTTGCAGCCGAACCTCGTGCAGACGCTGGAGGGCAACCCGGCCCTGATCCATGGCGGCCCGTTCGCCAACATCGCCCACGGCTGCAACTCGGTGATCGCCACCCGCACCGGCCTGCGGCTCGCCGACTACACCGTCACCGAGGCCGGCTTCGGCGCGGATCTGGGCGCGGAGAAGTTCATCGACATCAAGTGCCGCCAGACCGGCCTCAAGCCGTCGGCGGTGGTGATCGTCGCGACGATCCGCGCCCTCAAGATGCATGGCGGCGTCAACAAGAAGGATCTCCAGGCTGAGAACCTCGACGCGCTGGAGAAGGGTTTTGCCAACCTCGAGCGTCACGTGAAGAACGTGCGGAGCTTCGGCCTGCCGGTGGTGGTCGGCGTGAACCACTTCTTCCAGGACACCGACGCCGAACACGCACGGCTCAAGGAGCTGTGCCGCGACCGGCTCCAGGTCGAGGCGATCACCTGCAAGCACTGGGCGGAGGGCGGCGCGGGCGCAGAGGCGCTGGCGCAGGCCGTGGTGAAGCTCGCCGAAGGCGAGCAGAAGCCGCTGACCTTCGCCTACGAGACCGAGACGAAGCTGACCGACAAGATCAAGACGATCGCGACCAAGCTCTACGGCGCGGCCGACATCCAGATCGAGTCGAAGGCCGCCACCAAGCTCGCCGGCTTCGAGAAGGAAGGCTACGGCGGGCTGCCGGTCTGCATGGCCAAGACGCAGTACTCGTTCTCGACCGACCCGACCCTGATGGGCGCGCCCTCGGGCCACCTCGTCTCGGTGCGCGACGTGCGCCTCTCGGCGGGCGCCGGCTTCGTCGTGGTGATCTGCGGAGAGATCATGACCATGCCGGGCCTGCCCAAGGTGCCGGCGGCGGACAACATCCGCCTCGACGCCAACGGTCAGATCGACGGGCTGTTCTAGCCGCCGCTCTCAGCTCTCCCCCTACCCAAGTCGGGCTTGCCTGACTTGGGCGGATAATTGCGGATCTCGGGCAAGCCCGAGATCCGTCGGGGGGAGGGTTCTTGTTTTTGCGCTACGCCGCCAGCCCGCGCTTCTTCAGCAACGGCTCGATGCTCGGCAGCCGGCCCCGGAACGCCGTATAGGCCTCGCGTGCGTCGCGCAGGTTGCCCGCGCCGTAGATCATGCGACGCAGCCGCTGCGCCGTCTCCGGATGGAAGATGTCGCCCGCCTCGCGGAACGCGTCGAACGCGTCGGCATCGAGCACCTCCGACCAGAGATAGCTGTAATAGCCGGCGGCATAGCCGTCGCCGGAGAAGATATGCGCGAAATGCGGGGCCCGGTGCCGCGCCGCGATCTCCGCCGGCATGGCGATGCGGCGCAGGGCGTCCGCCTCGAACGCGACGACGTCGAGCCCGTCCTCTCCGGCCGCGGAGAGATGCAGCGTCATGTCGACGATGGCCGAGGCCGCATATTCGATCGTCGCGAAGCCCTGGTTGAAGTTGGCCGCCGCGAGCAGGCGTTCGAGCAGCGCGTCGGGCATCGGCTCGCCGGTGGTCACGTGGCGGGCGTGCGCCCGCAGCACCTCCGGCTGCTGCAGCCAGTGCTCGTAGAGCTGCGAGGGCAGTTCGACGAAGTCGCGCGAGACCGCGGTGCCGGACAGCAGCGGATAGGTGACGTCGGACAGAAGCCCGTGCAGGGCGTGGCCGAATTCGTGGAACAGCGTGCGGGCGTCGTCGAAGGAGAGCAGCGTCGGCTCGCCCCGCGGGGCGCGGGCGAAGTTCATCACGTTGACGATGATCGGCCGGATGTCGCCGTTCAGCCGCTCCTGCGAACGGAAGGCGCTCATCCAAGCGCCCGAGCGCTTCGAAGGGCGGGCGAAGTAGTCGCCGAGGAACAGGCCGACCTCGGAGCCGTCGGCGTCGCGCACGAGCCAGGTGCGCACGTCCGGGTGATAGCGCGGCACGTCGCGCAACTCCTCGAAGGCGAGCCCGAACAGCCTCGACGCGGTGTCGAAGGCCGCCCGGATCATGCCTTCCAGCGGCAGGTACGGCTTGATCTCGGACTCGTCGAGGTCGTGCTCGGCCCGCCGCAGCTTTTCGGAATAGTGCCGCCAGTCATGCGCTTCGAGAGCGAAGTCGTGCCCCTCCGCCCGAACCAGGGCCTGGAGCCCTTCGCGTTCCGTTGCTGCGCGCTGGAGCGCCGGCTTCCAGACATTGCGCAGCAGCTCCATCGCCGCGTCGGGGGAGCCCGCCATGGTGTCGTCGAGCTTGAGATGGGCGAAGCTGTCGAAGCCGAGCAGCCGGGCTCGCTCGGCGCGCAGGCGCACGATCTCGGCGATGATGGCGCGGTTGTCGGTCTCGCCGCCATTCTCGCCCCGGCGGGTCCAGGCCGCGTAGGCCAGCGCCCGTAGATCGCGGCGGGTCGAGAAGACGAGGAAGGGCTCGATCAGCGAGCGCGAAAGGGTGATGACATGGCTCTGCCCGCCGCCGCGCTCCTTGGCCGCCTCAGCGGCGGCATCGCGCAGGAAGGGCGGCAGGCCGGCGAGATCCGCCTCGCCGTTCAGCGGCAGGACGAAGTCGCGCTCGTCGGCGAGTACGTTTTGAGAGAATTGCGTCCCGAGTTCAGCCAGCCGGACCGCAATCTCGGCGATGCGGGTCTTGGCCTCCGGGACAAGGCCGGCGCCGGCCCGGCGGAACCGGCTGCGGTAGCGGTCGAGCACGCGGCGCTCCTCTGCGCTCAACTCTTCCGCATCGGCATCGATGGCCGAGAGCCGGGCCCAGAGCTCCGGATTCAGGGTGATGGCGCTCGAATGCCGTGCGAGCTGCGGCGCGACCGCCCGCTCGATCGCCTGAAGCTCCGGGCTGGAGTTGCTGCCGGTCAGGTTGAAGAACACGTTGGCTACGCGCTCGAGCGCGGCGCCCGTGCGTTCCATCGCCGCGACCGTGTTGGCGAAGCTCGGCGCCGCCTCGTTCCCGGCAATCGCCGCGATCTCGGCCTCGTGCGCCTTCAGGGCGTGCGCGAAGGCCGGAACGTAATGCTCGGGCCGGATCGCTTCGAAATCCGGCAGGCCGAACGGCGTCGCCCAGTCCGATGCGTCGAACGGGTTGGCTTGCACGCCGCCACGGCCGGGCTCCGTACCCTCGGGGAGGTCGCGTGCGGTGTCGGCGGTCATGGGCAAAACTTTCGGGGCGCGTCGGAGAGTGAAGCGTCGAGCATAGGTTTGTGGGTCGAGCGGCGCAAAGCCACAGCCGCCTGCGCCCGGTTCTTTCACGTTTTCGCCGGGCGTGGCCGCCGCGTCCTTGCTGGGAACGGCCGGGCGGCGGATGAGGGGAGGACGGGTTGCGGCCGGGCGAGCGGGATACACACGGCATGAAGCCTTCCACCCTCGCTTCCCTTCTCGCGTGCCTCCTCGCCGCCGGGCTCGCCCTTCCGCCGGACCCGGCATGGTCCGATCCGGCCAAGCCGCCGCCCGCGACGGTGCCGTTGCCGCCGCCCCAGCCGCCGGCGCGCCCGGATGACCTCGTGCCGCCCGCCCCGCAGGTGACGCCGCTGCCGCCGGAGCGCCCGCCGGGACTGGGCACCGGCCCGGACAAGGGTGCCGTGACGAAACCGGACGAGCCGCCCAAGGAGACGAAGAACACGAACGACACGAAGGACGCACCCGCCGCCCTGCCGGAGGCGCCGCTGCCGCCGGCTCGGCCGCCGGAGCTGTCGGGCGAGTCGGCGCTCGCCCTCAAGGTCTCGGCGCCCGACGACACCGCCTGCCGGCGCCGGCTGGAGCGGCTCGGCGCGCGCTTCGAGGCGGCGTCGCCGCTCGGCAACGGCCAGTGCAGCGCGCCGCATCCTCTGACCGTCACCGCACTTGCCGACGGCGTCGCGCTGGAGCCGGCGGCCACCCTGACCTGCCGGGCCGCGGAGGCGCTCGCGCGCTGGACGACGGAGGTGCAGGTCGCGGCGCAAAAGGAGTTCGGCGAGAGCCTGAAGAGTCTTGCGCTCGGGGGCACCTATGTCTGCCGCGGGCAGAACCACGACACCGACGCCAAACTCAGCGAGCACAGCTTTGCCAACGCCATCGACGTGATGGGCTACGGCTTCACCAAGCGCGCGAGCCTCAAGGTGACGGCGGCGCCGGACGGCACGCCGGAGGCGGCTTTCCTGGCCTCGGCGCGCGCGGGCGCCTGCACCTTCTTCCGCACGGTGCTGGGGCCGGGCAGCGACGCCGCGCACGGAAACCACCTGCATCTCGACCTGCGCGAGCGCAATGCCGGGCACCGTCTCTGCCAGTAGGCGGTTTTCCCGGACCGGACGCATGACGAAGCGCCATTCGCCGCGGGAACGGTAGCGCTTGGCCATCGCTTCCTCTCGTCGTGGGTCGAGGAGCGTGAGCGGGCGATGGGACGGGTGTGGATGCGAGGAGCGCTGGCGGCGCTCGGTGTATGGTCGGCAGCCGCGCAGGCCGCCGATGCCGGAGCGCCCGAGCTGACCCGCGAGGCCATCGAGAACGCGGCGTTCCACGAGGTGTCGGAAGAGGCCAAGCCGGACACGGCATCCAAGCCGGCGAAGAAATCCAAGAAGGAAGCCGGGGCGAAGAAGGAGGCGGAGAAGAAGCCCGACCCTCTGCTGGTGAAGGTGCAGGTGCTGCTCGACCGGGCCCGCTTCTCCCCCGGCGCCATCGACGGGCGCGACGGCGAGAATCTGCGTGGCGCGCTCAAAGCCTTCGCTGCGGCGCAAGGGCTGCCCCCGGGCGACCGCCTCACCCGCGAAGTCTTCGACCGGCTCCAGGCCACCGGCAAGGACCCGGTCGTGACGCAGTACACGATCACGGAAGTGGACGTGAAAGGCCCCTTCGTCGAGAAGATGCCGCCCAAGATGGAGGAGCAGGCCGAGGTCGGGCCGATGCGCTACACCAACATCCGCGAGATGCTGGCCGAGCGCTTCCACATGCAGCGCGACCTGCTCTCCGCCCTCAACCCGAACGTGCCCCTCGACAAGGCCGGCGGCACGCTGGTCGTCGCGGCCGTGCCGCCGCTCGGCGAGGGCAAGGTCGAGGGCGCGCCGGTCGCCCCCAAAGTCACCCGCATCGAGGTCGACAAGCGCACGAAGCGGGTGCGCGCCTTTGCGGAGGACGGCAAACTGACGGCGGATTACCCCGCTTCGATCGGCAGTTCGGAGAAGCCGGCGCCGGACGGGTCGGCGAAGGTGAAGGCCGTCGCCTTCGATCCCTGGTACACCTACAACCCGAAGTACAAGTTCAAAGGTGTGAAGGCGACGAAGAAATTCTCGATCCATCCGGGGCCGAACAACCCGGTCGGCCTCGTCTGGATCGACCTGTCGATTCCCTCCTACGGCATTCACGGCACGCCGGAGCCGGAGAAGGTCGGCAAGACCGAGTCGCATGGCTGCATCCGCCTCACGAACTGGGACGCGCGCGACCTCGCGAGCCATACGCAGAAGGGCGCGAAGGTCGAGTTCTTGGACAAGTAGGAGGCCCGTTGCCGGCTGGCCGTCCGGCCGGCGATGCGAAGCCGAAAGCTGCTTGGCCCCGCTCGAAGCCCGGTTGCCGCGCGTGGATGCCGGCGGCGAGACCTGAGCGCCCTTCGAGGGGCGTGGGCTCGCCACCATCGTGGTTCGAGCGCCGCACCGAGATCTCGTGTGATGGGCCAACCACGTCCGCCGTGACGGGGTACGGATGGACCCGCGGCGATCATCCCGCGATCATGCTTTCATTCCTGAAACGATCCGTTTCGATCGTTTCCGTTTCGGTGATTAGAGCACCGTGTCATAGTCTCTCCATCGACGCCGCGCCGCACAGTCCGCCCCGATGGAGACCGAGATGAGCAAGCCCTACAACCGCCTCGACCTCGACCAAGCCGTCGTCCTGCTGGTCGATCATCAGGCCGGGCTGATGTCGCTGGTGCGCGATTTCGATCCCGACCGATTCAAGAACAACGTCCTCGCCGTCGCCGATCTCGCCGCCTATTTCCAGCTCCCGACCATCCTCACCACCAGCTTCGAGGACGGCCCGAACGGTCCGATCATGCCCGAGCTGAAGGCCAAGTTTCCGGACGCGCCCTTCATCGCCCGGCCCGGCCAGATCAACGCCTGGGACAACCCCGATTTCGTCGCCGCCGTGAAGGCGACGGGCCGCAAGCAGCTCATCATCGCCGGCGTCGTCACCGAAGTCTGCGTTGCCTTCGTGGCCCTCTCGGCCATCGCGGAGGGCTACGAGGTGTTTGCCGTCACCGACGCATCCGGCACCTTCAATCCGGTGGTGCGTGAGGGAGCCTGGAACCGGATGTCGGCGGCCGGCGTGCAGCTGGTCAACTGGTTCGCGGTCGCGTGCGAACTGCACCGCGACTGGCGCCGGGATGTCGAGGGGCTGGCGACGCTGCTTGGCGACCACATTCCGGACTACCGCAACCTGATGACGAGCTATGCCGCCGTCCGCGGCTCCGTCCCGCCCGCGGCGACGGGCGCCTGAACGCACCGTCCCGAGAGGTCGCCTCCGGCTTTCGCGATGATGCGAAAGCCGCGCCCGGAGCGCCGTCCTGGATCGAGCGGCCGGGCCGGTGCGTCAAGCCGCGGCGATCGCGAGAGAGGCGGTCGGCGTCGGCCGCTCGAAGGGCGGTCGTCCCCTGACCCGAACTGCTCAGTCCCGCCGCAGCATCCCTCCGATCGCAAGCAACAGCGCATCCCCGAGGAAGGCCAGCGCCGCGGTCGCCAGCGCGCCCTGGAGCATCGCCGCGATGTTCTGGTTCTGGAGCCCGGCGACGATCGGCGTGCCCAGCGTCGAGGCCCCTGCCAGCGCTCCGACGGCGGTGACGGAGACGGCGAGGATCAGGGCGGTGCGCAGCGTATCCACGAGCCCCGCGGCGGCGAGCGGCAGTTCGATATGGATGAGGGTCTGCGTCGGCGTCAGCCCGATGGCCTGGGCCGATTCGCGGGCCTCGGCGGTCACGGCGTCGAGCGCGCCGACCGTGCCGCGCAGGGTCGGCATGATGCCGTAGGCGGTCAGCGCCAGCAGGGTCGGCGGCCCGCCGAAGCCGAGCACCGGCAGAGCCAGGGCCACGACGACCACCGGCGGCACCGCCTGAGCGAAGGCGACGAGCGTGTCGATGCTGGTCCGAAACCCCGCCAAGCGCGCCCGCGTGGCGATCAGGCCGAGTCCGATTCCAAGTGCGGCGACCAGGGCGAGTCCGGTCGCGGCCAGGGTGAGGTGGTTGAGCGCCAGTTCGGTCAGGTGGCCGACGGTGAGGGGTCGGCCGCCTGCGCCGATCCAACCGGCAAAGGCCGGATGGCTCGCAGCGGCCAGCGCAAGGCCGAGCGCGAGCGGTCCGAGGGCCGGGACGACGCGGTTCATCGCGGCCACCGTCGGCGCATCGCCGCCTCCAGCCTGCCGAGCGCCCCCTCGGCGGCGAGCGAGAGCGCGATGATCGGCAGGGCGCCGAGCAGGATCAGGTCCGGCGCGAACTGCGCCATGCCGTCGAAGACGAGGGTACCGAGGCCGCCCGCCCCGACCAGCGCTCCCAGAGTCGCGAGACCGAGTGCCTGGACCGTGGCGACCCGCAGGCCGCCGATGAGGGCCGGGGCCCCGAGCGGCAGGCGGATGGTCGTCAGGATCGGGCCCGACGTGAGTCCGAGGGCCCGCGCGGCGGCGAGGCTATCGGGACCGGTGGCGCGGTTTGCCGCCTGAAGGCCGCGCCAGAGCGGCAGGAGCAGGTAGGCCGCGATGCCGATCAGGGCCGGCCCGGTGCCGAGCGCCGAGACCCCGTAGCCGCGCAGTGCCGGGGCCGCCGTGAGCAGCGCCGAGAGGCCGGCGACGAGGCCGCCGAGCAGGGCGACCGCCGGCACGAGCTGCAATCCGCTGACGGTGAGTTCGACCACCCCGCGCGCCCGACGCCACAGCGCGAGCCCCCCGGTGAGACCGGCGGCCAGCACCAGGGCACCGAGGGCGAGGACGAGATGATCGCGGATGGCGGCGCCGAGGGCATCGGACCGGGCGCGCCCCTCGACGACGAGCGAGAGCGCATTGAGGCGACCGCCGCCCCACAGGCCCCCGATCAGCGCCAGGACGGCGGTCGCCGCGATGAGGCCGCCGCCGGGCAGGCCGGTGCGCCGAGCGGCCAGAGTCAGCGCACAGACCAGCACGACCACACCGGTCCAGGCGCCGGAGGCGAGGCGCGCCCGCGTCGCGAACGGCTGGCCGGCGGTCAGGTCCGCGGCTCCGGCGCCGAGCCCTGCCAGCAAGAGAAAGAGGGCGCAGAGGCAGGCGAGCCCGGCGAGACCAGCACTTCTCCGCCCCCGGCCCGCCGCGAGCAGGCCGAGTCCCCCGGCGGCGAGGGCGGCGATGGGCCAGAGGCCGGTGCCGAGCGCGGCCGACGCGGCGATGGGCGCACCGGTCACCAGCCGGTTCGGTGCGAGATGCAGCAGGGGCAGCCCAGCCAACACCGCCGGGAGCAGAGCCGCTGCGGCGAGGCCGGCGAGGAGGCGTGCCGTCACGGGCGGCTTGCTGCTTCAGCGAGCCACGCCTTGGCCACTGCCTCGGCGGTGCGCCCCTCCACGGTGATCGCCGCGTTGAGCCGCCGCAGCGTCTCGGCGTCGAAACGCGCGAAGATGGGGTCGAGGGCGTCGCGGATATGCGGGTGGCGTTCGAGCGTCGCGGCGCGGATCACGGGGGCGGGTTCGTAGACGATCTGCGCCCCCTTGGGATCACTCATCACGGCGAGGTCGAGGGCAGCCAGCGCCCCATCGGTGCCGTAGACCATGCCGGCATTGATTCCGCTGATGCCTTCCGCCGCAGCGCGGGCGGTCACCGCCGTGTCGCCGCCCGGCAGGCTGACGATGCGCGAGAGCGGCAGGGAGAAGCCGTAGGCGGATTCGAAGGAGGGCAGGGCGGCGGGACTCTCCACGAACTCCGTCGAGGCGGCGAGGCGGATAACGTCCTCCCGCACGGCACCCGCGAAATCCGCCATGGTGGCGAGCCCCCGCTCACGGGCGAGACGGCCCTGAACCGCGATCAGCCATGTGTTGTTGGCCGGTGCCCGACCGAGCCAGACCAGCCCGTGCGCGGCGTCGAGCCGCAGGGCGAGGCCGTAAGCCTCCGCAGCGTTCTTCCAAGCGGGATCGGTCTCGGTGCCGGAGAAGAACGCGACGTTGCCGGTATATTCGGGATACAGGTCGATCTCTCCGGCCAGCAGGGCCGAGCGGACGATCAGAGTGGGCCCGAGGCCGAGGCGTCGCTCGACGCGCAAGCCGAGATCCTCAAGGACCGAAGCAATCAGGCTTCCGAGAAGCGCGCCTTCGGTATCGCTCTTCGAACCGATCACGATCGGACCCTCCGATGCGGCAAGGGCGCGGGCCGGAAGCATCGCGGCGGCGGCCGAGGCGAGGAGGCCCCGCCGACTCACGGTTGAGTGGGGATCGCCTCGTGCCGGGGCTGTCGCTAGGTTGCGACAATGGGCGGGAAATGTTTTGCGGAATAACATTGGGCTGATCAGCCTAGCACAGACAGAGCGGTGCGGCGCTTGACACGCCCAGCTTTACGGGCGACGGCTCGCGGTGCCGGGCAGCGTTTTCCGGGTCGCTCATCCGCTCTCGAAGCGTACCGGAAGGAATTCCTCCGGAACAATCCTGGCGCGACTGACAGACTCGAGACGGCGCTCCGGATCGGGAATGAATCGATAGGGAAGACGATCCGGCGTGAGTGTGGATTCGAACGAGGATCGTCTGTCCGGCGCCCGGGTGCTGGTTGTCGAGGACGAAGCGGCCATCTCGATGCTTCTCGAGGATATGCTGCTCGATTTCGGCTGTGAGATCGTCGGGCCGGCGGCCCGGCTCGCGACCGCCCTGGAGATGGCCCGCAGCGAGAGCTTCACGGTCGCCATCCTCGACGTGAACGTGGCGGGTGAGCCGATCTACCCGGTGGCCGAGGCCATCGCCGAGCGTAACCTGCCCATCGTGTTCTCGACCGGCTACGGCGGCGCAGGCATCCGCGAGCCGTTCCGCGACCGGCTCGTGGTGCAGAAGCCGTTCAGCCAAGCCGACCTCAAGCGCACCCTTGCCGCGGCCATCGCCGCCGCCGAGGGCTGACACGGCCCGGCCGGCTCCTGGCCGGACGCTCATAAACCTTCGATCTCGAACGCATCGGGCAGATGGCGCGGCCAGCGGCGCGGCGCCACGAAGACGGCATCCGCCCGCAAGGTCGCGTCGGCGGCAAACGGGTGACGCGCGAGCCACGCCCGCGCAGCCCGCGACAGTCGCGCCCGCTTGCGTGCGTCGATGGCGGTCGCGGCGGCGTCCAGCGTCGCACGGGCCTTGACCTCGACGAAGGCGATGGTGCGCCCGCGCCGAACGATCAGGTCGATCTCCCCGCCCGCGGCCGCGAAGCGCCGGGCGAGCGGCCGATAGCCCTTCAGCATCAGCGCCAGGAGCGCCAACCCCTCGGCCGAGATGCCCCGTCCGTGGGTGGCGCGGCGCCGCGCCTCCGGATCAGCCGGAGGTCTCATCGTCCGCCCGGCGGGTGAGTGCCAGGGCGCGGGCATAGACGACGCGCTTGGGCTGGCCGGTCTCGTCGGCGACGAGCGCCGCCGCATCCTTGATCGAGTGGCGGGCGAGCGCCGCCTCGATCCGGGCGTCGAGCCCGGTATCGGCTTCGCGCGGAGCGGCGTCCTCCGGTGCCGTGCCGATGACCACCACCACCTCACCCTTGGGCGGACCCTCCTGGGCGAAGGCTTCGGCCAGCCCGCCGAGGCTGTCGCGCCGGATGGTCTCGTAGAGCTTGGTCAACTCGCGGGCCACCGCCGCGGGCCGCTCCGGCCCGAGGGTGGCGGCGGCATCGGCCAGCATCTCGGGCAGGCGATGGGGGGACTCGAACACCACCAGCGTTCCGGGAATCGTGGCCAACGCCTCCAGACGGTTGCGCCGGGCGCCCGATTTCTGGGGCAGGAACCCCTCGAAGAAGAACCGATCGGTCGGCAGGCCGGCGGCGACGATGGCGGTCATCACCGCGGACGGGCCGGGAATCGGCGTCACCGGGATGCCGGCGGCAATCGCCGCCTGGACCAGCTTGAAGCCGGGATCCGAGACCAGCGGCGTGCCGGCATCGGAGACCAGCGCCAGGGTCTCCCCAGCCTTCAGCCGCAGCACCATCCGCTCGCGCACGGCCTCGTTGGAATGCTCGTGGTAGGAGAGAAGCGGCGTCGTGATCCCGTAATGCATCAGCAGGGTGCGGGTGACGCGGGTGTCCTCCGCCAGCACGGCATCGGCGGCGGCGAGCGTCGCCAGAGCGCGGAACGAGACGTCGCGCAGGTTCCCGATGGGGGTCGCCACCACGTAGAGGCCCGGCGCCAGAGACTCGGCCTCGGCGGCGAGGCCGAAGGCCGTGAAGGTGGCGGGGCTGCGCGGGGCCCCTTCGGAGCGCTTGTCGAGTCGCTGTGTCATCGCCGCGACAATGCCATGCCCGCGCGCCTTTGGAGACCGGGGAAAGGCATGGCCTCACATTTACTTTTCGCAAGCCCCTCCGCATCGTGACCGCGAATTGCGCTCGCACAGGAGGGTCGCGATGGCGCGACGCGGCGGACGGTGGACGGCCCGCGCGGGTGCCGCGCTTCTCGGCCTCGGGCTCACGATCGGGCTCGCGGGCTGCCTCGGCGTTCCGGACGCGCCGCGGCCGGCGGCTCGGGCGGCGCCGGAGGTCGAGCCCAACCCCACCGTGACCGCCGGCAACGTCATCGGCGCGGGCACGGTGAAAGTCGCGCTGATCGTCCCGTTGAGCGGGCAGGGGGCGGCGGTCGGCGCCGCCCTGCGCAACGCCGCCGAACTCGCCTACGACGATTTCCAGAAGCCGAACCTCCAGATCCTCGTGAAGGACGACCGCGGCACGCCGGAGGGCGCACGCGAGGCGACGCAGGCGGCCTTCGCCGAGGGCGCCGAGATGGTGCTGGGCCCACTCTTCGCCGCCAGTGTCCAGGCGGCCGGGGGCGTCGCCCGCGGGGCGGGCAAGCCGGTCATCGCCTTCTCGACCGACGCGGCGGTGGCCGCGCGCGGCATCTACCTCATCAGCTTCCTGCCGCAATCGGAGGTGGACCGCATCGTCGACGAGGCGAGCGCGGGCGGTCGCCGCTCCTTCGCCGCGCTGATCCCCGAGACGACCTACGGCAATGCCGTCGAGGCGCAGTTTCGTGAGGCGGTGGCCCGGCGCGGCGCCCGGCTCGTCGGCATCGAGCGCTACCCGGCCGGCAATCCCGGCCCGGCGGTCGACCGGCTGCACGGCGTGATCGCGGGGGGCGGCGCCCAGGCCGACGCGCTGTTCGTACCCGACACCGCCGAAGGCCTGATGGCCGTCGCGCCCGCGCTGACCAAGGTCGGGTTCTCGCCCGCGCGGGTCCGACCCCTCGGGCTCGCCCTGTGGAACGACCCGCGTGTGCTGTCGCAGGCGGCGTTCCAGGGCGGTCGCTTCGCCGCGCCCGACATGGCCGGCTTTGCCGGTTTCGCCCACCGCTATCAGACCCGCTTCGGGACGATGCCGCCGCGGACCGCCTCGCTCGGCTACGATGCCGTCTCGCTCACGGCCGCCCTGGTGCGCCAATACGGCTCGCAGCGCTTCGCCGACGCGACGCTCACCAACCCGGCGGGCTTCTCCGGCCTCGACGGCACCTTCCGTTTCCTGCCCGAGGGTGTCAGCGAGCGGACCTTGGCGGTCTACGAGATCCGCAACAACGCGGCGAATGTGGTGAGCCCGGCCCCGAAGGTGCTCGGGCCGTCGGGGATTTGACGGTTCAGCCCGCCAACTCCGCCACCACGGCGTTGAGCACCGGAGCGCCGCGGGCAGTCGCGGCGATGCGGCCGTCGGGGCGCCGCGCGACGAGGCCGTCTTTCACCAGCGCGTCGAGGCGATCGGCCTGGAGAGGGCGCCCCTTCAAGGTCGCGTAACGGGCGGGGTCGATGCCTTCCGTCAGCCGCAGCCCCATCATCAGGAACTCGTCGCCCTGATCCTCGGCGGACAGCATTTCCGTCTCGACGATGCCGTGGCCGTCGCGCTCGACGCGGGCGAGCCAGTCTTCGGGCGCTTTCTCGGTGAGCGTGCCGGTACGGCCCTGCGGCAGGACGAGGCGGCCATGGGCGCCGGGGCCGATGCCGGCATATTCGCCATAGCGCCAATAGAGGAGATTATGGCGCGACTGCGCACCGGGCCGGGCGTGGTTCGAGATCTCGTAGGCCGGCAGGCCCGCGAGCCCGCAGATCTCCTGCGTCACGTCGTAGAGGGCGCGTGAGGCGTCGTCGTCGGGCGGCACGAGGCGGCCGGCCTGGGCAAGGCCGAAGAACGGCGTGCCGGGCTCGATGGTGAGCTGATAGAGCGAGAGATGCTCGGCGGCATAATCGATCGCCCGGCGTAGCTCTGCCGCCCAGGCCTTCGGTGTCTGCTCCGGGCGCGCGTAGATCAGGTCGAAGGAGAAGCGCTCGAAATGCGCCGCCGCGGTGCGCACGGCGTCCAGCGCTTCCGCTACGCTGTGCAGCCGCCCGAGCCGCTTGAGGTCGCCGTCATCGAGCGCCTGAACGCCGAGCGAAACACGGTTGACGCCGGCGGCGCGATAGCCGCGAAAGCGGGTCGCCTCGACGCTGGTGGGGTTCGCCTCCAGCGTCACCTCCGCGTCCGGCGCCACGCTCCAGGCTCCGGCCACGGCATCGAGCAGGCCCGCCACCGTGTCCGGCGCCATCAGCGAGGGTGTGCCGCCGCCAAGGAAGATGCTGGTGACCGTCCGTCCCGGTGCGAGGGCTGCGGCGTGGGCGATCTCTCGCCGGAAGGCGTCAAGGAAGCGCGGCTGGTCCACGCCCGCATGGCGAACGTGGCTGTTGAAGTCGCAATAGGGGCACTTCGCGGCGCAGAACGGCCAGTGCAGGTAGATGCCGAATCCCGCGTCGCGGGTCGGATGGTCGGGCGGTGTCGCGGGGGGCATCGGCCTGTCTTGTGTCATCGAGCCGCTTGAACCGCGCACTCGTCCAACCCGCCGCCCTCACCCTGAGGTGGCCGAGAACGCGGGCACCTCAGGGTGAGGGCGGCGGATGGGATGTCGGCGTTCGAGCGGAGCGCCTTCCATCTTTCACGCTTGATGTATGCACGCCAAACGCCGGGCGGAAGCTCAGTCCGGCCGACGCAGGCACGCCTTCGCAAGCTCGACGAAGGCCCGCGCCCGATGCGAGAGCGCGTTGCCGCTCTGCCAATCGACGCCGTGCTTCTCCTCCGAGGAAATCTCGCCGAAGGTGCGGTCCATGCCCTCGGGACGGAACATCGGATCGTAGCCGAAGCCGAGGTTACCGCGCGGCTCCACCAGATCACCGAAGACGCGGCCCTCGAACAGCTCGGTATGGCCATCGGGCCACGCCAGAACCAGGGCCGAGACGAAGTGGGCACGCCGGTCCGCGGCGCCGCGCGTGTCGAGTTCGGCGGCGATCCGGGCCATCGCGCCGGAGAAATCCTTGTCCGGGCCGGCCCAGCGGGCGGAGAACAGCCCGGGCGCGCCGTCCAGCGCATCGACGCAGAGGCCGGAATCGTCGGCGAAGGCCGGCAGGCCCGAGGCCTTGGCCGCGGCGTGCGCCTTGATCGCCGCGTTCTCCGAGAACATCGTGCCGGTCTCGTCCGGCTCCGGAAGGCCGAGTTCGCCGGCCGAGACCGCCTCGACCCCGAACGGGGCCAGCAGCTCGCGCATCTCCACGAGCTTGCCGGCATTGTGGGTCGCGATGACGACCTTGCCCGAGAGGATGCGATGCCCGCTCACGCGATGACCTTCCGCTGCAGCTCGACGAGCTGCGCCACGCCGCCTTTGGCGAGCCGCAGCAATTCGAGGAACTGTTCGTCCGTGAACGGCTCCATCTCGGCGGTGCCCTGCACCTCGACGATGCCGCCCTTGCCGGTGACGACGAAGTTCGCGTCCGTTTCGGCCGCCGAGTCCTCGGCGTAGTCGAGGTCGAGCACCGGCTGGCCCTTGTAGATGCCGCAGGAGACGGCCGCGACATGGTCCTTCAGGGGATCGACCGAGATGATCGAGCGGGCCCGCATCCAGGCGAAGCAATCGTGGAGCGCCACCCAGGCACCTGTGATCGAGGCGGTGCGGGTGCCGCCGTCGGCCTGGATCACGTCGCAATCGACGGTGATCTGGCGCTCGCCCAGGGCCGGCAGGTTCGTGACCGCGCGCAGGGAGCGGCCGATCAGCCGCTGGATCTCCTGCGTCCGGCCCGACGGCTTGCCGGAATTGACCTCGCGGCGGGTGCGCTCGTGGGTGGCGCGGGGCAGCATCGCATATTCGGCGGTGACCCAGCCCTTGCCCGAACCGCGCAGCCACGGCGGGCCGCGCTCTTCCAGCGAGGCGGTGCAAAGCACGCGGGTGTTGCCGAAGGTGACGAGGCAGGAGCCTTCCGCGTAGCGGGCGACGGCCCGCTCCAGCGTGACGTCGCGCATCGCGTCCGCCGCGCGCTTCGAGGGCCGCATGCTTGGTAAGCTCCCGTATCGGAAATCGAAGCCCGGGCTCTTAGGCGCTGCCCGCCTCCGCGGCAACCGTCGCCCGGCTCTGGTTTCGTGCCGGCCTTCGTCGCCGGCGCCCGCCTGCGCGAACAGTCTCGGTTTTTCGGGCTTCCGCTCCGTTCGATGCTTTTCAGGATCGAAGTCCTCAAAAGCCCGCTCCGTACGGCGCTCTTCGCGCCGCGAAGCCGCTCAGGCGACTTCGAACGATGTCCCTGGACTCGCGCCTTTTCGCGCCAGACCAGCCTCCGGCATGAAAAAAGCCGCCGTCTCGCGACGGCGGCCCTTCAGACGACCTTCCGGCCGGTCACCAGCGGCGGTGGTTCATGTGACCGCGGTGGTGGTGATGGCGCGGGCCACCGAAGCGGTGGTGGCGGTGCCAATGACCACGGTGACGCATGTGGCGGCGGTAGTGACGGCGATCGCCGCGGTACTGCGCCTGCTCGATCATATCGCCAGCGGGTGCGGTCGCCTCGGTTTGGATCGGGAGCGGGGCAGCCTGCGCAGCGCGCGGCGCCGAAGCGAGGCTCAAGCCGGTGACCGCAATCGCCAGTGCGGCGACCTTGACCAGGGTCTTTCGTGCGCCAGTCAGCACTATCGGAAGCTCCATCTTCATTCGGGCAATGGGGCAGCGAATCGCGGTTCGAAACGCTGCCCTGGTGATGAAACGCCTCGGGGACGCAGAACGATCCCAATCATTTCTCGGCTAGCAGGCTGCTGGAGAAGTCTCGGGGCGGAGTGAACCATTCTCTGGAAGCCGGTTGTCGATGTCGGGCAGTGCGGCAGCCGACGCTTCATCCCGTCAGCACGCCTCACGCTCGGCGCGAAGTTCGACCGAGATGGAGATGATCGTTCTCCCTCGTCAGACGTCTGCAGCCGCCTGCTAAAGCCGCGCGGGGCGTCGTTCGCCGGTTGGGTGTGGTCCGGCGCTCGTCCGCAACGTCGCGGCAGAGCAGGATTGATCGGCGGCGCCCAAGCGCCCACAATCATTCGTCAGGATCCTGCATTCGTCAGGTGCTCATCTCCTTGATCGAGGCCCTTTAGCCCATCGTGAATCCTCAAACCCAAGCGCTCGCCGCCCTCAACGAGCGCTCCCGAGAGATCTTCCGGCAGATCGTCGAGAGCTACGTCACCACCGGCGAGCCGGTGGGGTCGCGCAATCTCGCGCGCATCCTGCCGATGAGCCTGTCTCCGGCTTCGATCCGCAACGTGATGGCGGATCTGGAGCATTCCGGGTTGATCTTCGCGCCCCACACCTCGTCCGGGCGCCTGCCGACGGAGCTGGGCCTGCGCTTCTTCGTCGATGCGATGATGGAGATCGGCGACGTCGATCTCGCCGAGAAGGCGCGCATCGAGGCGCAGATGCAGGCGGCCGCCTCGCGCCACACCTTCGATTCGGCCCTGGCCGAGGCGTCCTCGCTGCTTTCGGGCATTTCCCGCGGGGCGGGCGTGGTGCTGACCACCAAGGTCGATGCCGGGCTCAAGCATGTGGAGTTCGTGCGGCTCGATGCCGAACGGGCGCTCGTGGTTCTGGTGTCGATCGACGGCACGGTGGAGAACCGCCTCG